>JAAOIL010000140.1 GCA_015163825.1 Alphaproteobacteria bacterium
ACTAGCAATAACCCATTGCTCTATCTTATGCACGAAAGCACGGACATCTCGCTTTTGCTTGCGTAAATCTAGCATGACATAAACCACTCTTTGTCCGGGTCCGTGATAGGTGTAAGCCCCGCCACGCCCCGCCTTGTAAATCGGGAATTTATTCGGCGCCAATAACTCTTCTGGTTTGGCACTTGTGCCCGCCGTGTAAAGCGAAGGGTGCTGCAAAAACCACAGACACTCTGGGGCATTATCAGATGCTATCGCTGCTGCTCGTGCCTCCATAAAGGCAAGGGCTTGCGGATAGGGTGTCAAATCGGGGCTGTGTAAGACTTCCAGCATAGGTATAGCCTAGCACGATAAGGTGCAAGATAAAATACACTTCATTCATGTATAATAAAGTATATCACATATTCTTATTGATAAATAGAACGAGATACTCCATATCTATTATAGACCCGATAGGAGACGATAATGTTACCGATTGTGCTAGATGTGAAAACCTTAAACCTCGCCCTTATTGTGGGTGCGGGTGATGAAGGGCAGGCGGTGCGCCGCCTCGCTATGCTGGATGCGGCAGGGGCAACATCGGTGCAGGTTTATGCACAAAATGCAGATGAAGCGTTGGTGCGTGAAGCAGGGGCGCGATTGATAAATCATATTCCTCCCCCAAAAGATTTTGCAAAAGAATTAGCAGATACCCATATCGTTTATATTGCTGATATGGCAGAAGCCGAAGCTGCCCCCCTCGTGGCAGTAGCAAAAAAAGCGAAGGCACTGGTCAATCTGGAAGACAACAAACCCTATTGCGATTTCCATGTGCCAGCAATGGTCAGGCGTGGCGATTTGCTCTTGACGATTTCCACCAATGGAAAATCACCCGCTTTGGCAAGGCGTATAAAATCAGATTTGGGGGCGCACTATCCCGAAGCATGGGCAGAGCGATTAAATACACTTGCCACCAGCCGCACCAAATGGCGCGAGGCGGGGGCAAGTCTCAGCGAACTCTCAACACGCACGAATAATCTCATAGATGAAAAGGGGTGGCTATAATGGATTTGCAAAGAACTGCGCGTCCCTCGCAAGAGGTGCTGAACACGCATTACGCAAAAGCGGCAACGGCACAAGACATTTTGCGCCAAGCCTTGCAGACAGATTTTGTGGGGCGCATTGCTGTCGTCTCCTCCTTCGGGGCAGAGGCGGTGGTGTTATTGCATCTTGTGTCGCAAATAGATCCGACCACGCCGATTATTTTCTTAAACACTGGCAAACTATTTGGCGAGACTTTGCGTTATCGCGATAGATTGCAGGAGGCATTGGGTTTAACCGATATTCGTTCGCTGGCGCCGCACCCTGATGACATCGCCAAATCAGACCCGAAAGGGGGGCTATGGCGACAAGATACAGATGCGTGTTGTCATATCCGCAAAGTATTACCGCAAGCGCGGGCGATAGAAGGCTTTGATGCTATTATTACGGGGCGCAAACGTTTCCAGACCAATGCGCGTGAAGAAATGAATGTCATTGAACAAGATACGGAAAATTCAGGCGGGCATTATCGCATTAACCCTTTGGCGAACTGGTCGCTAGACGAGTTGCGCCTCTATATTGAGAAGCATAATCTGCCTCGTCATCCGCTCGTCAAGGACGGCTTTTTATCCATAGGCTGTATGCCTTGCACCGACCGCGTCCAAGAAGGCGGCAATTATCGCGATGGCAGATGGGCAGGAACCGATAAAGACGAATGCGGTATTCACATCAATACGGGCGGCGACGGCATATAATCCTTTATTTTTGTCGGCAATGCTGATAAATTAGCCTCTCTACATGAATGAGTGCGGTCGTGGCGGAATTGGTAGACGCGCAGCGTTGAGGTCGCTGTGGGGTAAGACCCGTGGAAGTTCGAGTCTTCTCGACCGCACCATTCTTTTATGAGGCTAATATCGATAAAGAGAGACAATACTGATGTCTAATCCACCTGATAACCCGCTTGATGCGCCCCTTCCCGAAGTAGAGACTTCGCCATTATTGACGGATAGTGTCACGCCTGAGCGGTTGGAGAAAATATCGGCATTGGTTGCGGGTGGCGCGAAAGATGCGGTGCTGGCGGAATTAGAAGGCGAGCACGAGGCGGATATTGCGAAAATCATCGGGCTGTTGCCTTATAATCACCGCGCCGAGATGATGCGGTTAATCGGTGACAGCCTACCAGCAGAAGTATTTGCCGAACTAGAAGATAATATCCGTGATGAAGTTGTAGAGTTCCTAGATTTAGACACTTTGGTTTCCACCGTTCAAGAACTAGACAGCGATGAAGCGGTCTTCGTGCTGGAAGATATGGACGAAGCCGAGCGTGAGGAAGTATTGCAACAAATCCCTGCGCCAGAGCGTCTGGTGTTGCAACGCTCATTAGATTTTCCAGAAGAAAGTGCTGGTCGTTTAATGCGGTCGGAATATGTGGCGGTCCCCCCTGATTGGTCGGTCGGGCAAACCATAGATTATTTGCGCGAAAGCAAAGATCTGCCGGAAGAGTTTCTTGAGATTTTCATTATTGATACGAATTATAAACCGCTTGGCGTTGTTTATCCGTCTGAAGTGTTACGCACCAATCGTGATGTCGGTATGCAATCTTTGATAGACGAAGACTTCACGCTTATCGCTGCCGATATGGACGAGGAAGAAATCGGGCTTTTATTTGAACGTTATAATCTGTTGAGCGTCGGGGTGATAGACGAAGCGGGGCGGTTGCTTGGCGTGGTCACTGCCGATGATGTGTTTGAGGTCATCACACAAACGGCGGGTGAAGATATTTTGCATTTGGGTGGTGTGAAGGCAGACTCCTTCACGCATACAATAGGGGAGTCCGTGCGGGGTCGGTTCTCATGGCTGTTTTTGAATCTGCTAACGGCAGTGTTTGCTTCAATCGTGATTGGTTGGTTTGATGCCTCTATAGAAAAAATGGTGGCGCTGGCAGTGTTGATGCCTATCGTCGCTTCTATGGGCGGCAATGCGGGCACACAAACATTAACCATTGCGGTGCGCAGTCTATCGCAAAAAGATTTGCAAATGGTAGATGCCCGCCGCGTCATCTTGCGCGAGTTAAGGATTGGTTTATTGAATGGCACTTTATTCGCCATTGTTGTTGCGGTGTTGGGCTATGTCTGGTTCGGGTCTGTGGCTTTGGGGGCAGTGCTGGGGGCGGCGATGATTGTAACCCTTGTGGCGGCGGCGTTGGCGGGTATTTTAATCCCGCTTGGGCTACACAAATTTGAAATAGACCCCGCCATTGCGTCAGGAGTGTTCGTCACCACTATCACAGATGTTGTCGGCTTTTTCGTTTTTCTAGGTTTTGCCACATTATTTCTGCTATAAAATAATGATGAAACGTATTTTATTTTTAATCGCTGTTATTTTCGCCAGCCCTGTTGTCGGGGAACCCAGCCCCGCTAGGATAGAAAATTGGCGTGAAGGCACCGCTCTGCCACGCACATTACCCGATGCGCGCAGTGTCGTTCTCAATAATCAAATCTATGTGATGAATGGTGTCGGCAGCCAATCCTTTTTTGAACTATATGATGTCGCCGCCGATGGTTGGCGACCGCTAACGCCATTGCCAGTCAATCTAAAACACTTTGCCTTAGCAGCAGGGGGTGGGCGCATATATCTTTCTGGTGGTAAGGGGGCTGGTGGTAAAGGGGCAGATGGCGCAGGTGATGTCTGGATATATGCCCCAGACGCCGCCTTATGGATACGCCGTGCCAAACTACCAACGCCTCGTGCAGGTCATGTAAGTGTCGTGGCAGATGGCAAACTCTTTTTATTGGGCGGTATTAGCGATGCGGCGGGTAAAGTCCAGATCTATGATATAAGCACGGGCATTTGGGACACAATCTCTGCCGCACCCCCCGAAACAATGCCAGTCGCTGTCGCCCATAGCAATGCCGTTTTATGGGGCGATGAAATCGTGTTGGTCGGGGGTGTCACAGCAGACGGACACGATGCCGCTATCGTGCAAGCCTTCAATATCAAAACCAATCGCTGGCGTCGCCTTGCCAATTTACCACAAGCGGCAAGTGGTGTGGGCGTTGCTGTCATCAATGATGCTTTGCATGTGCTGGGGGGCTATGCACAATCTGCGCAAAATGTATTGGATACACATTTTAGCTTCGTAAAAAATAAATGGCGCAAACAAATATCATTGCCGCATGGTATTCATCAAATGGCAACATCAACCACGCACACTAAAGGCAAAAGCCAGATTGTGCTTATAGGCGGTGCGCTTGGCGGTGGGTTCTATGCTGTCTTCACCGCCTCTGATAGGGTTAGCATTTATGAGCCTACATCTCGTTAAACTCTGCGTTGGTATTGAAAGCGTTAAAGAATTGCGCAAACGCCAAATATGGCAATACAAAACCTATAAACGCCGTGCCCATATCACGCGTATGACACCAAAACGCAGCGAAGAATTACTAAAAGGCGGCTCGCTTTATTGGGTGATTAAAGGGCTGATATGTGTGCGTCAATCTCTCAAAAAAATAGAACCCTATCTTGATGATGACGGCAAAAGATATTGCCGCTTACATTTAGATAAAAAACTCATATTGGTGCGCCCGACCCCGCGCCGTGCCTTTCAGGGCTGGCGATATTTGCCTGTCGCTGATGCACCCCCTGACATCATAGGGGGTTTAGACGATGACAACATCCCCGAAGAAATGCGCACCGAACTTGCCAATCTGGGCTTGCTTTAGGGGCAAGGCATATTATCAAGCAAGCGGATATTGTTAATCCGCGCCGCAATGAGGGCACGGCGAGACGGGCTGGCTTGTGTAATCGGCTGCAGAGTTTGGGCATCACGGAGCGTGGCATAATCAATGGCAGTAAAACCAGCCCCCAATAATTGTGTGTGGGCAAGAGCGCTGGCTTCATCGGGTGATAGCGTGCTGGTCGCCAATGCTTTCAATATGATATTTAACTGCACCGCTATTTTTCGCTCATCCTTATTCAAATACACATTGCGAGAGGACATCGCTAGTCCATCTTTTTCCCGCATAATGGGGGCGGCGATAATTTGTGTTGGTATATTAAGGTCTCGCACCAATTGTTTGATGACTAATAATTGCTGATAATCTTTTTCTCCAAAAACCGCAGCATTGGCTTTCGTCTGTAATAGAAGTTTGGCAACAATGGTCGCCACACCACCGAAAAAATGCGGACGCTGTGCCGCCTCCAGTCCCAAGGCAACACCTTGCGGGGTAATAGGGGTGGCGAATCCTTGCGGATACATCTCATCATTGCTTGGTATAAACACCGCATCAACCACATTGGGGGCGAGGACGGATAAGTCTTGCGCTTCTTGGCGAGGATAGTCGCCCAAATCTTCACCCGCCACAAACTGCGTGGGATTAACAAAAATAGAGACAATGATTTTATCACTATAGGGCGCTAACGCCTCTATCAACGATAAATGCCCGACGTGTAAGGCGCCCATTGTTGGCACAAGCCCGACACGCAAACCTGCGCTCTGCCATGCTTGGCTTGCCTGTTGCATATCATCTATCATACGAAAGATAGGTAAAGTCATGGGGTGTCTTGTCCGTTGCGGTCGTGCGTGATGTAGGCGGCAGAAATCCCGCCATCAGCAAAAATAGTGCTACCCGTTTGATAGGCGGCATTGTCCGATAATAAAAAACACACAAGAGCGGCAATCTCTTCTGGTTTGCCTAATCGTCCCGAAGGGATATGTTGGCGCCTTGTTTTCCATTTTTCTTCTGTGTCGAAATAATGGGCGGTGCGTGTCGTTAAGACAGGCCCCGCCGCCACACAATTGGCACGGATATTATCCCGCGCATAAGTCATAGCGATTTCTCTCGTCATAGATTCCACGCCGCCTTTGCTGGCGGTGTAGGCAATCTGTGCAATCGCCGAACCACGATGGGCAACGACAGAGGACATATTGACAATGCTCCCGCCCTTTGCCTTCACAAGATGCGGAAGGCTTTGCTGGCAGATAAGAAAAGTGCC
>JAAOIL010000141.1 GCA_015163825.1 Alphaproteobacteria bacterium
ATAATCTGGCGGTGGGGGGTGAATATGCGGTGCGCTTGCGTGGTGAAACCCATGCGTGGGAAGCGCAGAGCGTCAGTTATTTACAACACGCTGTGCGGGGCAATGCCCAAGATAAATATCGCGCCTTTGCCAAACTCATCAATGAACAAGATGAGCGTCTGCTAACATTGCGTGGTTTGTTTGATATTAAATACGCCAAAGCCCCTATCCCCCTCAATGAAGTAGAGCCTGCCAGCACTATCGTCAAAAGATTTGCAACAGGGGCGATGTCATTTGGCTCTATCAGCCCCGAAGCACACGAGACATTGGCGATTGCCATGAACCGCATTGGTGGCAAATCCAATACAGGCGAGGGGGGGGAGGAACCCGCAAGGTTTAAGCCGCTGCCCAATGGCGATTCAAAACGCTCGGCGATTAAACAGGTGGCGTCTGGTCGGTTTGGGGTCACGACAGAATATCTTGCCAATGCCGATATGATTCAGATTAAGATTGCACAAGGGGCAAAACCCGGCGAGGGCGGGCAATTGCCCGGACACAAAGTAGATGAGCGTATAGCGGCAGTGCGTTATTCGACACCCGGCGTTGGGCTTATATCGCCACCGCCCCACCATGATATTTATTCCATTGAAGATTTAGCGCAATTGATATTTGACTTAAAAAACACCAATGAGAAAGCCGATATATCGGTGAAACTGGTTTCCGAAGTCGGCGTTGGCACGGTCGCGGCAGGTGTTGCCAAAGCGCGCGCCGACCATATCACCATATCGGGTTTTGAGGGTGGCACAGGCGCTAGCCCTTTAACATCCATCAAACACGCTGGCAGCCCATGGGAGATTGGGCTGGCAGAAACACACCAGACGCTCGTCCTCAATAATCTGCGCACGCGCATTGCCGTGCAAGTTGATGGCGGCTTACGCACCGGGCGTGATGTTATTATCGGCGCTCTTTTGGGTGCTGATGAGTTCGGTTTTTCCACCGCGCCGTTGATTGCTTCGGGGTGCATTATGATGCGCAAATGTCATTTGAACACTTGCCCTGTTGGTATCGCCACCCAGAACGAGACTTTGCGGAAACGTTTCACAGGCACACCAGAACATGTGATTAACTATTTCTTTTTTGTTGCCGAAGAAGTGCGGGAGGTTTTGGCGGCAATGGGTTATCGCACATTGGACGAGATTATCGGGCAAACAAATTTGCTCGGCACACACCGCGCCATAAATCATTGGAAAGCAAAAGGGCTGGATTTTTCTCGCCTATTCACAAAAATCGCCAGCGATAACCGCACTTATCATTGCGAACAACAAGCGCATCCCATCGTCGATATTTTAGACCGCAAACTGATAGAACAATCGCAACCAGCACTTGATAATGGCAAGGCGGTGCAAATCAAAACCACTATCGGCAATGCCGACCGCACGACAGGGGCTATGCTGTCGGGGGCGATTGCGGCAAAATATGGTCATCAAGGCTTGCCTGCCGATACCATACAGGTCAAATTATCAGGCATTGCCGGACAAAGTTTTGGGGCATTTTTATCACGCGGGGTTTCCTTCACGCTTGAAGGCGAAGCGAATGATTATGTCGGCAAAGGTTTATCGGGTGGTCGCCTCGTTATCCATCCGCCGCGCGAGAGTGGTATTGTGCCTGATAAAAGCATCATCGTTGGCAACACCGTTTTATATGGGGCGATTGCTGGCGAGTGTTATTTCTATGGCATAGCGGGAGAGCGTTTCGCGGTGCGTAATTCGGGTGCCCTTGCCGTTGTTGAAGGCACAGGCGATCATGCGTGTGAGTATATGACAGGTGGGTGCGTGTGTGTACTCGGCAAGGTTGGTCGTAATTTTGCGGCGGGTATGTCGGGTGGTATTGCCTATGTGCTAGACGAAGACAACACATTCCCCGATCTATGCAATATGGCGATGGTAGATTTAGAGCGGATTGAAAATAAAATAGAAACCCCACTTATAAACCTAGACCAAGATATGGATAAATATGATGCCGCAAGATTACATCGTATGCTAACCAACCACGCCCATTATACAGGCTCGGTGCGTGCCAAAAATATATTGACCGATTGGGATGATTATCTGCCCAAATTCCATAAAGTGATGCCGCGTGAATATCGCCGTGTCTTGGCAGAATCTGTCGCAAAAGATAATACCCCCACACAAAAACAGGCAGGTGAATAAAGATATGGGTAAGCCAACAGGATTTTTAGAGATTGACCGCGCCGAGCGCACCATGCGCCCCCGCGAGGAACGCATTTCGCATTTTCGTGAATTCGTTGAGCCATTAGCGGCAGATGATTTGCGCGACCAAGCCGCGCGGTGTATGGATTGCGGGGTTCCCTATTGTCATACGGGGTGTCCGGTCAATAACCAGATTCCAGATTGGAACGAACTTATTTATAATGATGATTGGCAGCGGGCTTTATTGGATTTGCATTCCACCAATAATTTCCCTGAATTTACGGGTCGCATTTGCCCTGCCCCTTGCGAAGCGTCATGCACCCTAAACATAGATGATAATCCTGTAGCGATTAAAACCATAGAATGCGCTATCGTAGATAAGGGCTGGGAACTGGGCACGATAAAACCAGAACCCCCGCACCATAAAAGCGGGCACTCTATAGGGGTGGTCGGCAGTGGTCCTGCCGGATTAGCCGCCGCCCAACAATTGGCGAGAGCGGGACACGAAGTACATCTTTACGAAAAATCTGCCAAAGCGGGTGGGTTATTGCGTTATGGCATACCCGATTTCAAAATGGAAAA
>JAAOIL010000017.1 GCA_015163825.1 Alphaproteobacteria bacterium
CATTCGCACTGCCACGCTTCACATTGCCAAGCCCAATGCCATAGAAACAGCCGCCGCCGCAGGGGTGGAAATCACGCAAAGCCAGTAAATCTTTTGTCGTGTTTTATAAATGAGGGCTTATAGTGTCGTTATGTCAGAGACCCAACCAGCCTCCCCAAATGAAGTGGAGAATGAAGAGCCACAGATAAAGGGCGCATCCCTGATATTACAAAAGGTGGCGACCCTACCAGATGCGCCCGGCGTTTATCGTATGATAGATGCGAAAGGCGTGGTTTTATATGTAGGCAAGGCGAAAAATCTGCGCTCTCGTGTGCGTGCCTATACGAAAGCACGAGGGCACGGCAATCGCATATTGCGCATGATAGATTCCACTTGCGATATGGAATTCATCCGCACCAAAACCGAAACCGATGCGCTTTTGCTTGAGGCTAATTTGATTAAGAAGTTGAAGCCTCGTTTTAATGTGTTGTTGCGTGATGATAAAAGTTTTCCCTATATCCTGTTGCGCACCGACCATGATGTGCCACGCCTGATTAAACATCGTGGCGCGCAAAAAATAGAGGGCAATTATTTTGGACCATTCGCCTCGGCTGGTGCGGTTAATAGAACGCTGAATACATTGCAAAGGGCATTTTTATTACGCTCTTGCACCGACCATGTTTATGCCAATCGCTCTCGCCCTTGTTTGCTTTATCAAATCAAACGATGCAGTGCCCCTTGCACAGGTGAAATAGATGAGGCGGGTTATGATAATCTGGTTAATTCTGCCAAACGCTTTTTACAAGGCGATAGCCGCGCCATACAAGATGAGTTGGTGGCAAAGATGGAAACCGCCAGTGCCAACCAAGATTACGAAGGGGCAGCCGCCGCCAGAGATCGCATCAGTGCGCTAACTTATGTGCAACAAAAAGATGGCATCAATGCCGCCTCTTTGACGGAGGCGGATATTATCACCATCGCCCATGAAGGCAGACAATCTTGTGTGCAGGTGTTTTTCTTTCGGGCGGGGCAGAATCTGGGTAATCGTGCCTACTTCCCCCGCCACGATGCCGAACAGAGTGCGGCAGAAGTTTTAGAGGCTTTTATCGGGCAGTTTTATGACAACCGCCCTACCCCCAAGCATATTTATGTCAATGAGACATTGGCGGGGTGCGACCTCTTACAAGAAGCCTTGAGTTTGCGTATGGAAAAGCCGATTACCATTCACCGCCCCCAACGCGGCGATAAGTTGGAGGCGTTGAAACACGCAACCCATAATGCCCGTGAAGCATTGGCGAGACGCATAGCCGAGAGCGATAATCAACGCCGCCTTCTACAAGAAGTGGCGAATACATTTAACCTTGCCGCCCCCCCCGCCCGCATAGAGGTTTTTGACAATAGCCATTTACAAGGCACGAACCAAATCGGCAGTATGATAGTGGCGGGTGAAGAAGGTTTTATGAAAACGCAATATCGCAAGTTCAATATCAAGGACGAAACCATTAACGGCGATGATTATGCCATGATGCAAGAAGTCTTTATGCGGCGCTATGGGCGATTGCTAAAAGAACCCGAAGCCCCCCGCCCCGATTTAATCTTAATTGATGGCGGGCGTGGGCAATTATCGGTCACAATGAAAGTGATGGCGGAACTTGGCATTGATATCCCCATGGTCGGCATTGCCAAAGGCGAAGACAGAAACGCTGGGCGAGAGCAATTCTATGTCTCCCCAACAGGCAAGATTGAAGCCCCCTTTACCCTGCCGCATAATGCGCCTGTGCTATATTATCTGCAACGATTGCGAGACGAAGCCCATCGCTTTGCTATCGGCACACATCGGGCAAGGCGCAAGAAGGATATGACAAAAAATCCTCTTGATAATATAGAGGGAATCGGGGCATCAAGAAAACGTGCCTTGCTTCATCATTTTGGGTCGGGACAAGCGGCATCTCGCGCCTCCCTCAATGAACTGGAAAAGGTAGAGGGAATCAGTACAAAGATAGCAGGACGCATTTACGACCATTTTACAGATAGGAAGAGATGATATGAAACATATTCCAAACTTTCTGACGATTTTACGCATTGCGCTTATCCCCGCACTTTATGCGACACTCTATATTGATGCCGCATGGGGAGATTGGACAGCAGCCACGATATTCTTATTCGCCGCCGCCACAGATTTTTGGGACGGCTGGATAGCAAGGCGATTTGAATTGCAATCTAGTTTCGGCAGAATGCTAGATCCCATTGCCGATAAACTTATCGTGGCGACTTGCTTATTATTATTGGTGCATCAAAATATCATCACCGATATTCATCTGGTGGCGGCGATTGTTATTCTATGCCGTGAGATTCTGGTTTCTGGTTTGCGCGAATATCTGGGGGAGTTGCGGGTGGCTATGCCCGTATCATCGCTGGCGAAATATAAAACAGCAATCCAATTCTTTGCGTTGATGTGCTTGCTAACAGATAAAGCGGGGGAAGCCGCCTATGCCTACACTCCACAAATAGGCTTGGCGTTGTTGTGGATAGCCGCAGGGCTAACGATGATTACAGGCTATGATTATTTACGCAAAGGCTTGCAACACACTTAATTTTTCACGCTTAATCTTTAACACCAAGTTTTTTCTGCAAGCCTGTGCTGGATGTTGTGTATTGGAAAGTCAATTTCTGGTCGGGGTAAATGCGGTGGAAGGCATCGTGCGCCATAAGTGCCGCTTCGTGGAAGCCACACAAAATAAGTTTCAACTTACCCGCATAAGTATTGATGTCGCCTATCGCATAAATGCCATCGGTGTTGGTGCTAAA
>JAAOIL010000142.1 GCA_015163825.1 Alphaproteobacteria bacterium
GCACGAAACCAAACATCGGAACGAGGCACCGTTGGGGCGGGTGCGAAATAGTCTATCGGATGCACATGGCGAATCTCCACCGGACGTTTACGCAAGAACCCCGCCCGAAACTCTTCTGGCAGACGCTCCACGATTTTCTTTCTGCGCTCTAGGTCTGATTCCAGAGTTTCTGGGTCGGGCGCATCGGGCATTTCAACCTGATGGGTTGCCCCTTCTTCTTGTGTCTGGAAACTTGCCGCAAGGTTGAAAATCTGCTTGCCATGTTGAATGGCGGTGACACGACGGCTCTTGAAACTTTTACCATCACGCGCCCTATCCACCTCATAAACAATCGGCACTGCGGGGTCGCCCGGGCGTAAAAAATAGGCGTGTAGCGAATGACACACAACATCTTCCACCGTGCGT
The DNA here is from genome assembly GCA_015163825.1 of Alphaproteobacteria bacterium. GTDB lineage: Bacteria > Pseudomonadota > Alphaproteobacteria > RS24 > RS24 > JAAOIL01. Next base: position 406 of record JAAOIL010000142.1, read on the forward strand.
GATGCCGCCACGAGCGCTTGCCCTATCACCTGCCCCCCAAAGACGCGTTGCCAACTATCATCGGGGCTATGCCCCCTGAATAAATTGACCTCAATCTGCTCTAAATCTAGGAGATTGAGCATTTGTTCTAGGTTTTGTGTCATGCTCTATTCTTTATCTATCGGGCTTTTTGGTTGAATAAAACTTTACGTGCTTTTGCGGCATCTTTGGTTTTATCGCCCAATGTGCCTTGTCGTAGTGCCATACCCGCCGCAAAACCACGTTTCACCGCAGGACGATCGCCCATACGCTCAAACCATTTTTTGACATTCGGGAAGTCCGTGATTTTCTGCCCCTGATTTTTGTAAGGCAATACCCAACCCCAACAAGCCATATCGGCAATGGAATATTTACCCGCTAGGTATTCTCGCCCACGCAAACGCTTATCCATAACGCCATAAAGACGATTAACCTCATTCGTATAGCGGCGAATCGCATAAGGCACTTTCATTGACGCATATTGACGGAAATGGTGCGCTTGCCCCGCCATAGGACCAAGCCCCCCCATCTGCCAGAACAACCATTCATCAACTTCTACCCTGGCGCGTTCACTGCCGGGATAAAACTTACCAGTCTTGCGCCCCAGATATTGCAATATAGCCCCCGATTCAAAAACCGAAATCGGTTTATTGCCGGGTCCTGACGGATCTATAATCGCTGGCATTCTATTATTCGGGGCTATTTTTAAGAAACTTTTCTTGAACTGGTCGCCCGTGCCAATGTTGATAGGCTTGATGACATAAGGCAATTTACATTCCTCTAGCATGATAGAAATCTTCCAGCCATTCGGGGTAGGCCAATAATATAATTCAATTGGTTTCTGGGCGGGTTTCTTTGTCACCTTTTTTGTGGTTTTCGCTTTTGCTGGTTTTTTCTTTTGAATTGCCATTGTCTCTCTCCTCTATTGTGGTTTTATACGGTTTGCGTTTCTTGGATAGGGATAATCGTCACGCTTTCGCCACAGCCACACGCATCGGTCTGATTCGGATTGCTGAAACGAAACCCCGATGACAAAATATCCTCTTCATAATCCATCTCTGTGCCAAGCAAAAATAAAAGGGCTTTCGCTTCTACCAATATCTTGACGCCTTTATCTTCTACAACTTCGTCTAATGGGTCTTGTGTGTCGGCATAGTCCATCGTGTATTCCATACCCGCACAGCCACCATTTTTTAGCCCCAAACGCACACCGATTTTAGGGGTATCGCTCGCCGCCATAATCTCTTGTATCCGCACCGCCGCACGGGCAGTCAATGTAATCGCCTTTGGAAGTTCCATTGCCGTCTCCTATCTGCCAAAACCATATACGCAAAACATAATGAGGGCAAGCCTCTTTGGCTAAAACATATTGAGCGCAAGCCTCTTTGATTAAAACATATTAAGGGCAAGCCTCTTTGGTTAAAACATATTAAGCGCAACACGCGCCTCGTCTGACATACGACTGGGATTCCCCCCATAAAAATAATGCCCGTCTTGTTTAGGGTGAATTTGATTAAAACATATTAAGCGCAACACGCGCTTCATCTGACATACGACTGGGATTCCCCCCATAAAAATAATGCCCGTCTTGTTTAGGGTGAATTTTCCTAGAACATATTGAGGGCGACTCGCGCTTCATCTGACATACGACTGGGGTCCCAGGGCGGGTCAAAGGTCATATTCACCACGACATCGCCAACGCCATCAACGCTACGCACCGCATCTTCCACCCAACGCGGCATAAGTTCTGCCACAGGACA
>JAAOIL010000143.1 GCA_015163825.1 Alphaproteobacteria bacterium
CAACATCTATATGCCCGATCTCTTAAAAGCCCATGCCGCCTTTTTTCTAGCGCAAACCTATATATTAAAAGCGAGCACAAGTAATCTGCCCCAACTACCCAATGCGGGTATTACCAGCGCAGAACGCAGCACATTAGACACGCCCCAAGATACCACCTTAGACACCGCCCTTTATCGTGCCAATGGTTTTCATCCAACCCGCCATCACATTATCCGCTTTGATATATTAGAACGCGTCGCCCATACTTTACGACCCTATGCAAAAGAATATGCAAAAACAAAAACCGCCTTCGCAATCCGCCCGACAGATATAAGCGAACTCCTTTCACGATTAGGCTGTCGCCAAGACACATTGGTGCAAATACTAACTGATTTAGGCTATACCCATCTGGCAGATAAAACAGATGCTCTTTATTTCACGCCACCCTTTACACACGCCAACACACAACCTCATGTCAAAAAACGCCCCAAGAAAAAGCCCCCCCTTAATTCGGCTTTTGCGGCGCTGCGCACCTTACAAACCTCCAACAACAAAAAACACAACAAAAAGCCCTTCATAAAAAACCCCACAAAAAATGCCCGATAATATAGAAATGCGCCTTGATAAATGGCTTTGGCATGCGCGGTTTTATAAGACCCGTGCCCGTGCCACACAATTTGTCAAAGATGGCAAAGTCCGCATCAATGGCACCCGCACCAGCCGTGCATCGGCTGTGGTGCATATTGGTGATGTGCTGACCTTCCCCCTAACCCGCCCGCCGACAGGGGCGCATATTTGTATTGTTGAAGTGCTGACATTGCCGACACAGCGCACCTCTGCGAAATCTCTGCCTTATCTCTGCCTTATCTCTGCCTTATCTCTGCCTTATGACATAAAATAGATTCTTGTTTTGTGCCAAAAAGTGGGCTAGAATATGGGTTCTCATGTTGCAACGCCTTAAAGATATATTTGCCACGCCCTCCACGCTTCCTCTAGAGAGTGCTGCGCCTTTGGATATGGAGGCTGCGCCCGTCCATATAGCGGCGGCGGCATTGCTTGTGCATGCGGCGGGTATAGATGGCACGATAGAGGAGCGCGAGGCAGATTTACTGGCGCGTATCACCAGCCGTCATTTTGGATTATCGGCGGCGGAGGCGACATTTTTGCTAGAACAGGCGCACCTTGCGGCGGATGAAGCGAATGATTTATATCGTTTCACTTCACAGATTAACGCTAATTTTTCCCCGGCGCATAAGTTAAATTTAATAGAATTGGTGTGGCAGATTGTGCTAGCGGATGCGATTATAGATGATTATGAGGCAAATCTATTGCGTCGCCTAGCGGGTTTGCTTTATGTAAGCGATAAGGATGTTGGGGCAGCGAAGCATCGTGCTCAGCAAAAACTAGATTTGAAAGAGGATTAGATTTTATGACTTATATCGTGACGGATGCTTGTATCAGATGCAAATATATGGATTGCGTTGAGGTGTGTCCGGTTGATTGTTTTTACGAAGGCGAGACGATGTTGGTTATCCACCCTGACGAATGTATTGATTGCGGGGTGTGCGTTCCTGAATGTCCGGCAGAAGCAATAGAGGCGGACACAGAATCGGGATTAGAGAAATGGCTAGAGTTGAATACGAAATATGCTGACATTTGGCCGAACATAACCCAAAACCGCGATGCCCCAAGCGACGCTGATGATTACTTAAACAAGACGGGCAAGTTTGAGGCGCATTTTAGCGAAAAACCTGGCGAAGGCGATTAACGCCTTCCCCCTCCTGGGCACCTTCCTGGGCACCTTCCCGCCCTTCCCCACACAACAAAGAAAGAGAAAGAATTATTATGGCAACCACACCCAAAAAGAAAAAGTCAGTGACAAAAAAATCAATGACAAAAAAATCAGTGACAAAAAAACCAGTGACAAAAAAATCAGTGACAAAAAAGTCAGTGACAAAAAAGTCAGTGACAAAAAAATTAATGACAAAAAAACCTGCTGCCCCCAAAAAGGCAGTCGTAAAAGGGGCAACAAAAAAAGTTGTTAAAAAAACATCTGCTAAAAAAGCGACACCTGCTAAAAAGCCTGTTGCCAAAAAAGTGACTGTTAAAAAAGCACCTGCTAAAAAAACGCCTATAAAAAAAGTGATTAAAAAAACACCCCCTAAAAAAACCCAAAAAAAATCAGGTAAAAAATCCACTACAAGTTCTCCCGCTCCAGAGCGTCGCCAAGCCTTAGGCTTTCGGGTTAATGAGTATATTGTTTATCCCGCGCATGGCGTAGGTCAAGTGATAGGCATTTCCATCCA
>JAAOIL010000144.1 GCA_015163825.1 Alphaproteobacteria bacterium
CAGACGCGAAGTGCGCCTCGCCACCCTTGATGCGGGGCTAGATATGTTGCTGCACCGCTTAAATTAATTTGTTTTGTAGATTGTATCGGCGCGCGATTCAAAACTGGCAATAAACTTTTCAACGACACGCGGCATCATCGGTTGTAACAGTCGCCCCAATAGGGGCACAGCAAAATCAAACTCTAATGTGTAAGTGATGGTGCAACCATTCTGCGCGGGGATAAAATCCCACTGATTATACAAATGATGAAACGGCCCCTTCACTTGGCGCACTTGCAGACCCGATTTATCGGTGGCGGCGATAATCTCGCTGCGATATGTTTCGCGCAAAAATTTATAAGCAACAGATAAATCTGCTAGCAAATGTGTATCGCCATTGCTTTGTAGCTCACGCGATAGAATATGCGAACCCCGACAATGGGGAACAAAAGCGTGGTAGTTATCAACATCAATCACCAAATCAAACATTTGCTCTGCCGTATAAGGCGACATACGCGTGAGACAAATATCAGGCACGTGCGGCGCTCTCTATTTTTCTGGCTGATTGTCTGGCGGTTTTTCTGGCGGTTTGTAGTTTTATAAAATCAGCATCGGCATGAAAAGACGACCGCGTGAGAGGACTGGCAGACACCATCAAAAAACCTTTCGCTTTCGCTGTTGTTTCATAATTCTCAAACTCCAATGGTGGAACGAACCGTGCAATCGCCGCATGCTTTTTTGTCGGCTGTAGATATTGCCCGATTGTTATGAAATCAACATCGGCACTGCGCATATCATCCATAACTTGCATCAGCTCCGTGCGCTCCTCCCCCAGACCGACCATCAAGCCCGACTTCGTAAATATATGAGGTGCTAGTTCTTTCACCCTCTGCAATAAGCGCAAAGAATGATAATACCGCGCCCCTGGCCTGATACTGAGATAAAGACGCGGCACCGTCTCAAGATTATGATTGAAAACATCAGGCTGGGCTTCCACCACAATTTCCAGCGCCCCTTTTTTGCGTAAAAAATCTGGCGTTAATATCTCTATGCTGGTTGTCGGTGTTGTCGCCCTTATCGCCTTTATCGTTTGTGCAAAATGCGCCGCCCCCCCATCGTCTAAATCATCTCTGTCAACCGAAGTGATGACGATATGATTCAAGTCTAGCTCTGCAACCGCATCGGCGATGCGTTGAGGCTCGCCCTTATCAACCGCTTGCGGCACACCCGTCGTGACATTGCAAAACGCACAAGCGCGGGTGCATATTTCTCCCAATATCATAAATGTCGCATGCGATTGCGACCAACACTCCCCAAGATTTGGACAAGCCGCTTCCTCGCAAACCGTCACCAAATTATGAGAGCGAATAATCTGCCGTGTTTGCGCATGACCTTGCGTATTCGCCGCGCGGGTGCGAATCCACGCAGGCTTACGCAATAAAGGCGTATCCGCCCGACCCTGTTTTTCAGGGTGGCGCACCTTATCTCCACTGATATTATCAATCACAACAGCCATAGTTTATTATAGCAACCCCCACGCATAAAAGAAGCCCCCAGTCATCTTGCGATGCTGGGGGGCGACTGGGAATTTTCCCTGTCCAATAATGAATATATGTAGAAAATTGTGCTTTTGCAAGAATAAAATATACAATTTTGTTCATATAGTACGAATAGTATAGTAAAATCAAAGCCTTCTATAGTATCATTAAAATTATATGAGACTTTCATTAAAGGCAAGCAGTTATGAGCAAATCAATTAGACGACTAGGGTTTTCCGACTACATAGTTTATGTAGATGAAAGTGGCACACCACAACCAATTACAAAAAATGATGTCTATCCTGTATTTGTTCTTACATTTGTTATTGTTAGAAAATATACTTACGCTAATTATATTGTCCCTGCTGTGCAAAATTTAAAATATGAATTTTGGGGGCATGATTCAATTAATTTGCACAGTTATGATATACGACAAAAAGAGAATCAATTTGCATTCCTCAATAATCAAGAAGAAAATCAAGAATTTATGGAATCTCTTTCTACAATTATGGACGAAAGCAATTATGTCATTGTAAGTTCCATTATTGACAAGAATAAATTTAAAGATGGTAAACGAGATATGTATCATATGGCAATGCAATTTTGCATTGAACGATTGCATAGTTTTCTTTTAACAAAAAATGAACATGGCAAAACGACACATATCGTATTTGAAGGAAGAGGAAAAAAGGAAGACAAAATATTAAAGCAAGAATTTGATAAAGTATTAAATAATATATATGATTCTTGGCAAAGCCACGCACAATCATACGAACAAACACCGATGGAAATGGTTATTGCAAAGAAAACAACGAATTCAACGGGTTTGCAGATTGCAGACTTACTCGGTTATCCCATAGGTCGCCAATTTTTGGCACCAAATAAAGAGAACCGACCTTATGAAATAATTGAACGAAAATTTTACCGCAAGGGCAAACGTAATATAGGAAAAAAGATATTTCCAACGAGTTAGCGCCCGCGATAGGCGGGGATATCTTGCGGGGGCAGAAAAATATCGGCAGGTGGTGCTGTGTTTTGCCAGAATATATCAATCGGGATACCGCCGCGTGGGTACCAATAACCACCAATGCGCAACCATCGCGGCGCGATAGTATCGCAGATGCGTTTGGCGATTGTGATGGTACAATCTTCGTGGAAGGCGCCGTGATTACGAAAACTCCCCATAAATAGTTTGAGACTTTTGCTTTCAACAAGATATTGATCGGGGACATAATCTATCACCAAATGTGCGAAATCGGGTTGCCCTGTTATCGGGCATAGTGCCGTGAACTCTGGCACAGCGAATCGTGTGACATAGTTTGTATCGCTATGCGGGTTCGGCACGTGTGCCAGCACTGCTTCTTCGGGCGATGCTGGCAGAGGCACTTGTTGCCCTAAAGGAATATCATCACTCATACATCACCTTCATAGAGGCAAGACTGCCCCAAACTATCACGAAAAACCTCCACCGATGCCAGTTGCGGCACAAGCGGATGCAATTGTTGCCACACCCAATAGCAGATATTTTCTAGGGTCGGGTTTTCCAGCCCTGCAATATCGTTTAATGTTGCGTGGTCAAGTTGTTTGCGTATCGTGGTGAGATGGTTTTGCAACACATCAAGAGCAATGATTTGCCCATGTTCATCTGGCACCCCTTGCACACTAACACGCGCACGGAAAGAATGCCCGTGCATCCGTGTATTCGGGTGCCCTTCGCCATAATGCGCCAGCTTATGCGCGGCATCAAAGTTAAACTCGCATGATAATTTCATAAGCCTGTTATGCCCGATTGGGGCGCCTTAATCAAGGTTGAGTATTTTATGCGTCTGCAGACTAAGACGCCATTGCGGATGCGCGAGGCAATAGGCAATCGCTGCTTGTGTGTGTTTGTGTGTTTGCACCTCATCACTTGCATCTAGCGGCTGTAGGAAAAAATGCGCAAAATCCAGCCCTTCAAATTGCGCAGGGGCAAAATCTGTTTGGGGATAGATGAACTTCAACTCCTGCCCTTGTGTTTGCACCAGCACACTATTGGGTTTGGGGCTGACGCATATCCAATCCACCTCTTCTGGCACAGGCAGTGTGCCATTGGTTTCTATCGCGGTTTCAAATCCCCGTGCAGACACGGCTTGTAATAAATCAGAATCCAACTGCAAACATGGTTCGCCACCAGTGAAAATAACATACGCCTTTTTATTTGTGTCGCTCTGCCATAAGGCGGCGATGGCATCGGCAAGAACTTCAGCAGTGGAGAACTTGCCGCCATTTTGTCCATCTGTGCCGACAAAGTCTGTGTCGCAGAAAGTGCATTGTGCGGTGGCGCGGTCTCGTTCCAGCCCCGACCACAGATTACATCCTGCGAAGCGACAGAACACGGCTGGTCGTCCTGTTTGCGCCCCCTCCCCTTGTAGGCTGAGGAATATCTCTTTGACAGCGTATGTCATGCGGCTGTCCATTCTTGATAACCTTGCGCCCGCAATTTGCAAGCGGGACAAGTGCCACAGCCATAACCCCATATATGACGATGATTACGCTCGCCCTCATAACAAGTATGACTATGCTCTATGATAAGCGACACAAGCGCCGCCCCCCCAATCTCATTTGCCAATGCCCAACTCTGTGCTTTGGTTTGTTGCATAAGGGGGGTGTCTATTGTGATGGCACTCTCCATACCCAGATTAATCGCATTCGTTAGGGCATCAAGTGTGGTGCGCCGACAATCGGGATAGCCCGAATAATCCGTCTCGCACATACCCCCGACCAACACATCTAGCCCCCGCCGATAAGCAAGCGCCGCCCCATAAGTCAAGAAAAGCAGATTACGACCCGGCACAAAACTAGACGGCAGACCATTTTCTTGCATTTTTATCTCCCCCGCCCCGATAAGCGATGTGCCACCAATCTCTGCCAAGGCGGGAAGCGGCAGAATATGATCGTCCCCCAATCGCTCCCCCCATTCTCGGTTTTGCGTGGGAATATGCTTTAATATCTCTAGGCGGCAGTCTAGTTCCACCTTATGCCTCTGGTTATAATCAAAGGCTAGCGTCTCTACCCTTGCATAACGCTCCAGAGCATAGGCGAGGCAAATGGTGGAATCCTGCCCCCCCGAAAATAATACCAGTGCTGATTTTGTCATAGGTAGAGGTTTTACCTTGATGAGGTTTTTTGTCTAGTCTATAAGGGTGAAATGACTGGCATTTATGACATTATAGGGCGCGAAATACTAGACAGCCGAGGCAATCCGACCATAGAGGTTGATGTTGTGCTGGATGATGGCAGTTTCGGACGCGCCGCCGTTCCTTCGGGTGCTTCCACTGGCAAACACGAAGCGGTGGAAAAACGAGATAGACAAGCGAAACGCTATCATGGCAAAGGTGTATTGGCGGCGACCGCTTCCATTAACGGCGAGATATTAGCGGTGTTATCGGGCATGGATGCGCTGGAGCAACGTCGCATAGATCAAACCCTCATAGAATTGGACGGCACGGAAAATAAGTCTCGGTTAGGGGCGAATGCTTTGCTTGGTGTGTCTTTGGCGGTAGCACAAGCGGCCGCCGCTTCTTGTGAGTTGCCATTGTGGCGTTATATCGGGGGAACACAAGCGCATATTCTGCCAGTGCCGATGATGAATATCATCAATGGTGGTGTCCATGCCGATAATCCTATTGATGTGCAAGAGTTTATGATAATGCCCGTCTCTGCCCCGACAATGGCAGATGCGGTTCGTATGGGGGCGGAAGTTTTTCACAGCCTGAAAACTTTATTGAGCAAAGAAGGCTATGCCACCAATGTTGGCGATGAAGGGGGCTTTGCGCCCAACCTTTCCTCCACCCATGAAGCGTTGGACTATATTTGTAAAGCGATTGAAAAAGCCGGCTATAAAGTTGGCAAAGATATTTATCTTGCCCTTGATGCCGCCGCTAGCGAATTTTATGAAAAAGGTAAATATCATTTGCGCGGCGAAGGCAAACGCTTGAGTGCGACACAGATGGTTTCATATTGGCAAGGCTTATGCCGCGACTACCCCATCATCTCTATTGAAGACGGCATGGACGAAGGCGACTGGAAAGGCTGGCAACAACTAACTGATGCGCTGGGCGGTGATGTCCAACTTGTCGGTGATGATGTGTTCGTCACCAACCCTAAATTCTTGGCAAAAGGAATTGAAACAGGGGTGGCAAACGCCATTCTCATCAAAATAAATCAAATCGGCACCCTAACCGAAACACTAGACACTGTGGATATGGCACACACCTCCGCTTATCGGGCGGTGATGTCGCATCGCTCTGGTGAAACGGAAGACACAATCATAGCCGACCTAGCCGTCGCCACAAATTGCGGACAAGCCAAGTTTGGCTCACTCTCCCGCTCCGACCGATTGGCAAAATACAACCAACTCATAAGAATAGCCGAAGCCCTAGACGAACAAGCGGTTTATTATGGGGAGCGGGTGTTATTTTAGTTTACTCTTTATGATCCAATTGGTGGGAGGTTAAAGCGGCGAAGTTTATTTTGAAAGGGGAGCCAACTCCCCTTTCAAATTAGAGTCCACTATCAAAGATG
>JAAOIL010000145.1 GCA_015163825.1 Alphaproteobacteria bacterium
ATTTCAGTTTCACGCAGCGCACCCCGCCAATTATGATACCACGCAATAAAAAGCGCATATAGTGTCAGTCCTGTAAGCCAAATATAAAATGTCATTCGTATTTTCCTTTTATTGTGGGCGTAATATGCCCGATTGTTTGCGGTGTCGCAAGCATAAGGCGGCAATTAACGGCTCTAGATAACGCTCTAGATAACGCTCTAGATAACTCTGTGGATAAACCTGTTGATAGATGTCATTAGTGTGGATAAACCTGTTCATAACCTGTGGATAAGCCTGTGGATAAGTTATGGATAAATTGTTAATAACGAAGGCGGTCGGCGATGTCAGCCGCACGGCGTGGCACTTGTTTTGCCCACACACTATCTAGGGCTTCGGCGGCGGCGGTGTTCCAATCTTCGGCATATATTGCTGCCCACATTTTACGAAACCCCGCAAGGCGCGTGCGCCCCAAATTGAAAGCCATAGAAACCAGCGCATCAGCCTTTGTCGCCTCCAAATTAACAAGCGGCATTTTTAACAAGGCTTCGGTGTCGGCTTCGGCGATGGTGATGTCTGTTGCCAATATCACTTGCGCCACGTCTTGCGATATGTGGAAGTCTCTGGCAATCAATGTTAGCCCCACGGCATCGTCGCACCATTTGCCGTCACGTATATCTACATTATGTCCATAGCCGATTGTCCAATACCCCAGACTATCGCGATAAAGGCGCGCCCGAAATCCCTCATGGGTGGCGATTATATTTAGGCGGGTGCTCGTCATGATTCTATTATGGGGGGTTTTTGCCACGCGGGGATAAGTTTCTTTGTTGAGGTGGGTGCGATTTATGCTAAAGGTGATGAAACGTTAAAAACGCTCCGTGTGTGAAATCCCATGCGGCAAGAGAGGATAAAATGCACACCTATACCTCACGCCAAAACCGCCTCTATGCGGCAGTAGATTTGGGCACAAATAATTGTCGCCTCTTAATCGCAGAAACACTCGGCAATAAGCGCGGGTTTCGGGTGCGCGATTCTTTCTCACGCATCGTAAAACTAGGCGAGGGGCTAGAGACGACAGGGGCATTATCACCTGCTGCCCAAGCCCGCACTATATCAGCATTGCGAATATGTGCCTCTAAAATAAGGGGGGCGGGGGTGCGCCGTATGCGGTGTATTGCGACAGAGGCGTGTCGCAATGCCAGTAATGGGGCGGCGTTTGTCAAACAGATTCGCCGCGAGACGGGGTTGAGTTTTGAAGTCATAAGCGGCAGAGACGAAGCGAAATTAGCGGCGGCGGGGTGTGGCACTTTATTTAATCGTGATGCGGCGCATATTATTGTGTTTGATATTGGCGGCGGCAGCACAGAAATCATTCGCCTAGATAAGCGAGAGAATGGGCGTTTTGGTGTTAATGATGTTGCGTCTTTACCGATAGGCGTTGTGCGTCTGGCGGAGCGTCATCGTAGTTTGCACTATGGCGATATGGTGGAAGATGTGCGGGCACATTTTGCGACCTTTATGGCGCGCCAAGCGAGCATTGGGGATATAGAGACATTGCAGATGATAGGCACCTCTGGCACGGTGACGACTTTATCGGCGATGCAGATGGGGTTATCGCGTTATGATAGGTCGCGTGTTGATGGCAGTGTGTTGGACGCTTCCCATATGCGCACGATAATAGATATGGTTCGCAATCAAAGCCGTGATGAGTTAGCGTCGCATGGGTGTGTTGGTGCGGCGCGGGTAGATTTTGTTGTGGCGGGTTGTGCGGTGTTAGATGCGTTGCACGAGCATTTTCCGGTGTCGCAATTCTCCGTAGCCGATAGAGGTTTGCGTGATGGTATGCTTTTGCGCATGATGTCGCATGATAGAAAGAAGTCTTATGCCAAAAAAGCGTAACACAGGCGGCAATGACAGATTACACGTGCGTGTAAAGACAGCGGCGAAGCGCACGACGTCTTCCACGCGGTGGTTACAGCGTCAGTTAAACGATCCTTATGTTGCGGCGGCGAAGCGTGATGGTTATGCGTCTCGTGCGGCATATAAATTGTTAGAGATAGATGATAAGTTTCATTTATTGAATGGGCGTTCACATATTGTAGATTTGGGTGCTGCCCCTGGTGGTTGGTCGCAAGTGGCGGCGGCACGATGTGGCAAGGGGGGGCGGGTGCTTGCCATAGATATTTTAGAGATGCCTATCCCCGATGCCAATGTAGATTTTATGCAGTTAGATTTTTTAGATGAAGGCGCGCCTGCGATTATCGCCGCTCATTTAGATAGTAAGATAGATGTTGTGTTATCGGATATGGCGGCGGCGGCAACGGGGCATCGCCAGACAGATCATATACGCACCATTGCGCTGGCGGAGGCGGCGGCATATTTCGCTTGCGATACCCTCGTAATGGGTGGCTCTTTTTGTGCGAAAGTTTTTCAAGGGGGCAGTTCAAAAGATTTACTTATGCTTTTGAAAGATAGATTTGCGTCCGTGCATCATTTTAAGCCAAAATCCAGTCGGAAAGAATCAGTGGAGTTATATGTCGTGGGGCGTGGCTTTAAGGGCTAGTTATTTGTCTCAATAAGGCGGGAGTTCTGCCACTTTTCACCCCCCGCCCGACTATAGGCTTGCGTTGGCGCAAGGGGCGTGATAGTAGAAGTCGTCAAATACTAGAAAAGGATTTGACGCCCATGTTTCGCGAAGCCCTAACTTTTGATGATGTCCTGTTGGAACCAGCCGCTTCGCGTGTGTTGCCTTCACAGGCGGATACCACCACCCAAATAACGAAAGAAATAAGTCTGGGGATTCCCTTGCTCTCGGCGGCGATGGATACCGTCAGCGAGAGTGATATGGCGATAGCGATGGCACAAGCGGGGGGCTTGGGTGTTTTGCACCGCAACCTAACACCAGAGGAACAAGCGCGTGAGGTGCGCAAGGTCAAGAAGTTTGAGAGTGGTATGGTCGTCAATCCTGTAACGATACGACCGCATGCGACATTGGCGGATGCGCTATCGTTAATGGCGGAGCATAAAATATCGGGCATACCCGTTACGGAAGCGAGTGGAAAATTAGTTGGTATTTTAACCAATCGTGACGTGCGCTTTGCGTCCGATGCCACACAGCCAATAAGCGAACTTATGACGAAGGAAAATCTGGTCAGCGTGTCAGAAAGTGTCGCCCATGATGAAGCGAAACGTTTGCTCCACCAGCACCGCATAGAAAAATTGCTCGTCGTTGATGAGGGGTATAATTGCGTTGGTCTCATCACCGTAAAAGATATGGAGAAGGCGCAACTTCACCCGAATGCGGCGAAAGATAATCAGGGTCGGTTGCGTGTGGCGGCTGCTTCCACCGTTGGCGATGCGGGGTTTGAGCGCAGTCTGCGCCTGATAGAGGCGGGGGTTGATATTGTTGTCATAGATACAGCGCATGGGCATTCGCAAGGTGTGTTGGAATCGGTGGCGCGGTTGAAAAAACACGATAGCAATATACAGATTATGGCGGGTAATGTTGCGACAGGTGATGGCACAAAGGCTTTGATAGAGGCGGGTGCGGATTGTGTAAAAATCGGTATTGGACCGGGTTCCATTTGCACGACACGCATTGTGGCGGGTGTAGGTGTGCCCCAATTAACGGCAATCATAGATGCGGTAGCCGTCGCCAAGAAAGCGAAAATTCCGGTGATTGCCGATGGCGGTATTAAATATTCAGGCGACATTGCCAAAGCACTGGCGGCGGGGGCGTCTTGCGTTATGGTCGGCTCGCTATTGGCGGGGACGACCGAGAGTCCGGGCGAAGTTTTTCTCTATCAGGGGCGCAGTTATAAAGCCTATCGTGGTATGGGTTCTGTCGGGGCGATGGCACGGGGTTCTGCCGATAGATATTTCCAGCAAGACATAGCGGATACGCATAAACTCGTGCCAGAAGGTATAGAGGGGCAGATACCCTTCAAGGGTGCGGTTGGCGATGTTATCCATCAATTAATCGGGGGGGTTCGTGCCGCTATGGGTTATACAGGGGCGGCGACCCTCGCTGACTTCCGCAAAAATGCGAAGTTTGTAAAGATGAGTGCCGCTTCCCTCGCCGAAAGTCATGTGCATGATGTCGTCATCACACGTGAAGCCCCGAACTATCCGGGTCGTGGCAAAGATTGAGTTAAAATTTATGAAACTGTTTCATTTTTTATGTATTGCATTTATTTGCACTACTTTGTCTGCCCCCCTATCAGTAGAGGCGGCGTCTCCCGAATATACGGCACTATCGCAAAAACTGGTGGAACAGGCGACACAATTATTAAATAAAAAAGACACCACAAAAGCCAACAATATCTTAAATCTGGCATTGACGGCAGATCCCGCCAACGCACGGGCATATATTATCAAAGGTCAGGCGATGCGCCTTGCCAATAAGCCCGCCGAAGGGTTGCGCCTCATCACGATAGGGCTAGAGATAGAGCCATTAAATGTAGAGGGGCTTATTCTGCAGGGGCAGGCGGCACTTGATGTAAAAGATTTCAAGAAAGCGCAAGCCTCGTTTAAGCAAGCCGCGCCTTTATGTATGCGCGACTGCCCCCATGCTGCGGCATTGGTGGAGGGTGTGGCGCGTATGAACACCAAAAATAATGAATAAAGCCCTTATTGTAGATTTTGGTTCGCAAGTTACGCAATTGATTGCACGGCGCATAAGAGAGAGCGGTGTTTATTGCGAGATTATTCCGTTCCAAAGCGTTGGCGATGATATTAGCGATTATCGTTGCGTTGTTTTATCGGGCAGCCCCCATAGCACCAGCGATGATGATGCGCCGCAAATCCCCGATGCGATATTGCAGAGTGGTTTGCCTTTGCTTGGTATATGTTATGGGCAACAGGCATTGTGTCGGGCATTGGGGGGAGCGGTTGTCGCCTCCGCCCATAGGGAGTTTGGCAAAGCCGAACTAGCCCGCACCCAAGATAGCCCTTTATTTGCAGACATAAAAAATGCCCCCTTCCAAGTATGGATGAGCCATGGCGATAGTGTTTCGCAATTGCCCGAAGGCTTTCGGGTTATCGCCACCAGTGCGGGTGCGCCTTATGCGGCAATCGCCGATGATGCTCGCCGCATATATGGTGTGCAGTTCCACCCCGAAGTGGTGCATACAAATAATGGGGCGCAGATATTACGCAATTTCACGCACCACATATCGGGTTGCACGG
>JAAOIL010000146.1 GCA_015163825.1 Alphaproteobacteria bacterium
AAAAAGAGTGGTCGCAACCTATACGTTCTGCCTATGGCTGGCATTTGGTGCAGATTGAATCGCACACCCCACAACATAAACCAGATTTTGAAATACTGGCGGTGCGTGTGGCGCAAGATTGGCAAGCGGCACAAGCGCAAACCAGCAAGGCGCAAGCATGGGAAAAATTACGCGCACAATATGATGTGCAATTACTGCCGATAGAAGAATAAAAATAATGTGCCGTTTCTTTTTATTATGTTTGTTTTTTATGGGCGTGTCTCTTTCTGTCTCTATTTCTGCATCAGCTCATGAAGTGCGCCCGGGCTATATAGAAATCAACGAAACAAGTCTTGATGTATTTGACATCGCATGGAAACAGCCGGTGCGTGATAGTGTCAATCAGGTGGCAGCATTAGGGTTGCGCCCTGTGTTCCCCGCCCATTGCGTGCGCCTTAATGCCAGCACAATGCACCGCCGCCCGGGCGCCCTGATAGAGCAGTTTAGCCTAAAATGCGAAGGCGGGTTGCTTGGCTTTGCGGTGGGTGTTGAGGGTTTGCAAAAAACCATCACTGATATTTTTGTGCGCCTGACTTTAAGCGATGGCAAGACCAGCACTTTGCGCCTGACGGCACAATCGCCCATTGCCTCATTTCAAGGGGGTGGCACAGGGCTTGTGTCTTATTTCCTATTGGGGGTGGAGCATTTATTATTCGGCTTTGACCATATTTTATTTATTATCGGGCTGGTGTTTTTGGTATCAGGCTGGCGCTTATTGGTCTGGACGATAAGCGGTTTCACTCTTGCCCATTCTGTGACGCTGGCTTTATCGGCTTTGGGGGCAATAACATTATCGCCGCTTTTTGTGGAGGCGATGATAGCGTTGTCTTTGATATTCATCGGGTGGGAGTTGTCGCGACCACCAGAGCGGCGTTCTCATTTGGCAACTATTTATCCCCAAAGCGTGGCGCTTGGCTTCGGGCTTTTGCATGGCTTCGGTTTTGCGGGGGTCATCGCCGCCATCGGCTTGCCTCGTGATGCGGCACTGGCGGCATTGGCACTATTTAATGTCGGGCTAGAAGTCGGGCAATTGCTTTTGATAGCGATATTGGTGGGGGGGCTGGCACTCTTGCGCCCCACACCAGAAACGCGCACCAACATCATACAAGCGGCTTGCTTATTGATTGGTAGTTTGGGTGTCTATTGGTTTTTAGAGCGCAGTTTTACGCTTTTTAATTTATAGAACCTGACTCAATTATAATTAGCGGGTCGCCCTTCAAGTTCTGCCATAACCGCTTCGCGCTGTTCAGCCGAGCCAATGATAGGGTCTTGCAAAGCACTCTCCAATAATAAAGTGTCTGTGGCAAACTTATCTGCGGGCTCATTAAACAGACGCTTAATACCCCGCACCGCCGCAGGATTGCGACCAGCAATATATTTTGCCGTCTCCAAAGCATGGGCGACAGGGTCGTCTGTAATGCGTGTTAAAAATCCATGCGCCAATGCTTCTGGTGCCTCAAAAATACGCCCCGTTAGGGCAAGTTCTTTGACGACATCTTCGCGGGCGACACGCGCCATAACATGGGTCGTGCCCATATCAGGCACTAAACCCCAACGGATTTCCATAATAGAAAAACGTGTATCAGGGGCGGCATAACGTATATCCGCACCCATAAAAATCTGGAAGCCACCACCCAACGCAAACCCTTGCGCCGCCATAATCACAGGGGCTTGCAACTCCCGCCATATCCATGCTGTCTTTTGCGCCCGATTGGCAACGCCATTGGTGCGCTCTATTAATTTGCGCCGCTTGCCACCCGTATCGCTTGCCGCCGCATCGGTATCACCGCCTCCCCCAGATATAGGGTTAGCCATAGATTCAAAATTGCTCTTATCTAGTCCCGCACAAAATGCCTTGCCACGCCCCGATAACACAATCGCGCGCACATCTTTATTGTCTTGCAGGCTTTCCCCCGCCGCAATCAAAGCATCCATCATATCGCCATCAAGCGCATTCATCTTATCGGCGCGTATCATTTCTACATGAGCGATGTGGTTTTCTATATTTATTTCAATGCGGTCTTTCATTTTTTTCTCCATAATTTGTAATCATCATAGACCTGACAATAGCGCGAATGACAATCTTTGTCAGGGGTAAAAATAGTAAAATCTGTCTGCTTGATATCCGATAGCGTAAATGCCCCCGCGCCAACCCCCGCCAACAAAGCCCCCGCAAAAGACGCATCGCCTTGGGTGCTTTGCGCGCCTCTGGTTAAAGGAACGCCCAGCATATCCGTCAAAATTTGACACCAAAAATCACATTGCGCTCCCCCGCCAAGCACAAAAAGGGCATCAGGCATTTGTGGCAACTGCTCGCTCATATCGTGCCATATATCGCAAAACGCAAAGCCTATCCCCTCATAAGCGGCACGCGCAATATCGGCATTGGTGCTGCCCCTGTGTAGCCCATGCAAAGAAGCGGTCGCATCCGCTTGCCAAAGAGGGGCACGTTCGCCCGATAAATAAGGATGAAACAACACCCCACCCGCTCCCAAAGGGGCAGTCTCTGCTAAACGGCGCATATCATCTTGCGCTATATCACCCAATAAAACCTCACGCACCCATGTCAAAGCAGGCACACACTGATTCATACCCGCCGCATAATAGACCGCCTCAGGTAAAATATGCGGATAAAGCGAAAGCGGTGGTAGAGGTTGTGCTTGTTTTTGAATTTGTTTTTTTGCCCGTTGGTGAGGCGTGCTTATGGCTAACACCCCCGCCGAAGCCAGTTTCAAACTAGCCGTGTGTGGCGATAAAGGCGCACAACATAACCATTCCATCGTGGTATCAATCGTGCCTTGCAAAATCTGTATGCCCGCCGTCAATCCTGTCTCTTGCGCCGCTTGCGGGGTTAATGTGCCAGCCTCTGCCATTGGCGTAACAAGGGGCGGCAGCACATCGGGACGCAAGCCCGCCATTTCTATAAGCGGCGGCGACCATAATCCCGTGCGGTAATCTGCTAGCATACTGCCTGTTGCTTCGCCGCTATCGCTCTGCCATATATTTGTCAGACGCGCCCGCAACCAATCCTTCGCAAAATAAAGGCGCTGACATTGGCTGATGATTTCGGGCTGGTGTTGGCGCAACCACATTAGCTGCGCGAGTGTCCATGTCGCATTGGGGCGATTGCCGCTTATGGCTTCGGCTTGTCCGTCTTCTTGTAGTTGTTGGGCTTGGGGGGCGGCGCGTTGATCGCTCCATAAAATAGCGGGGCGCAGAGGGGTATCGTCTGCATCGCATAGCACGGCAATATGGGCACCCCCACTCATCGCTATGGTGGTGATATTGGCATAAACAGACGCATTTTGGTGGCGTAAATCCGCACATGCCGATAATAAAGCCGCAACCCATGCCTCTGGGTCTTGCTCGGCATAACCAGTTTGCGGGTGTGTGGTGGCGATAGACGCCCGCGCTTGCCCGATGAAGTGCCCCGCTTCATCGACGATTGTTGCCTTCAAACTGCTTGCGCCTAAATCTATGCCAAGAAAAAATGTCATAAGATAGTATAGGCTGTTGCGTTGCGCTTCCCAAAGACTTTATGCTAGTATTTGCGCCATGACCCAATATCAAATTATCCCTGTAACCCCCTTCCAGCAAAATTGCACGATTTTGTGGGACGAAGAAACAAAGCGCGGGGCGGTATCCGACCCCGGCGGGGATTTACATTTGATAGATAAATTCATTGCCGATAAGGGAATCATTTTGGAGAAGATATTGGTCACCCACGCTCATCTAGACCATGTCGGCAAAGTTGCAGAAATG
This sequence comes from Alphaproteobacteria bacterium, assembly GCA_015163825.1. GTDB lineage: Bacteria > Pseudomonadota > Alphaproteobacteria > RS24 > RS24 > JAAOIL01. The sequence continues at coordinate 3,802 of JAAOIL010000146.1, forward strand.
GCACGGACACGAAAAATCCCGATAATAGGTCCCCATAAAGACGACCAATACTGGATAGATTTATTGCCGGAATCGGCGGCGCAGTTTAATTTTGATGCTTCCGAAACTTTCACGCCCGATCAATGGCTAGAGCATGGCGATGTCATAGAAGCGGCGGGGGCATCGTTTGATGTCGTCCATTGTCCGGGTCATACGCCGGGTCATGTTGTGTTTGTCCAGCGCGAACAAAAAATGGCGCTGGTGGGCGATGTTATATTCAAGGGGTCAATCGGGCGCACTGATTTTCCGCATGGTGATTATCAGCAACTTATTTCTTCTATCACGCAACGTCTATGGTCGTATGGGGAGGATATTACTTTTATTCCGGGTCATGGTCCAACATCCACATTTGGCTTTGAGCGCAAGACCAATCCCTTTGTTGGCGATGCGATAGTAGATTAATAAATATGAAACTACGCCCCTATATTGTGAATTTTTTATTCAGTCGTGCTCTGGTGCGGGGGCGGCGCATTTTATTTCGCTGGCACCAGATTAGAACGCGCCAACCCCATTGCGTGACTTTTTTCTACCAGATAGATGACCCCTATAGTCATCTTGTGGCACAGATATTACCGCGCTTGCGTGATTACTATAAAATAGAGTTAGAGATTGTGCCTGTCTATGCCCCCGCCGATGATGCCGCCCCAGAACGACAAGCCCTAGAGGATTATGCGCGTCGTGATGCGGCAAAGATTGCGCCTTATTATGGGTTGGTGTTTGCGGATAAGGGGCAACAACCAGATGTGGAATGTTTGCGCCTTGCGCAAATGGCTTTAGCGGCAGCAGATGACAAATGCACAGCAGCAGAAGCGATAGGCACACTTTATTGGGCGGGTGATAAAGCAGCACTAGAAGCAGAATTAGCGGTGTTAGAAAAATTACCAAGCGCTACAGAAGTGGCGGCGCACTTTACGGAAGGCACCACCCGAAGAGATAAGATGGGTCATTATTTGGGGGCGATGTTCCATTATGGTGGCGAGTGGTATTGGGGCATAGATAGGCTACCTTATTTAGAGGAGCGGTTTGTACAATTGGGATTGCGTGTCAGTGACAAGCCTCAGATTACGCAGTTTCAAAAGCGCCCGCCTTTTATGTTGCAACCTGCCAAGCGGCGTTTGGTGGTGGAGTTTTATCCCTCAGCGCGTAGTCCTTATAGTTATATAGCCATGGCAGAGATGCTTGATTTGCCGAACCATTACCCGATTGATTTGATTGTGCGTCCTGTTTTACCGATGGTGATGCGTGGCTTGCCGGTGCCGCCGCGTAAGGGATTTTATATTATGGGTGATACAGCGCGCGAAGCGGCACGGATTGGTATTAAATATGGACGCTTGGCGGATCCTGTTGGTCGTCCTGTGCGCCGTTGTTATTCGCTTTTCCCGATGGCAAACAAAGCGGGTGTTGGCGGTGCGTTTTTACATGCCTTTTGTGAAATGGCGTGGTCGCGTGGTATTGATATGGGTAGCGATAAAGGTTTGCGCCGTGCCATAGAAAGTGTCGGGCTAGGTTGGCAAGAGGCGCAAGCGCATCTCGATTCCAATGATTGGGAAGAAGAAGTAGAAGCCAATCGCCTACAGATGATGGCGGCGGGTCTTTGGGGAGTGCCGAGTTTCCGCTTATTGGATGATAAGGGTGAGGAGATTTTCTCGGCTTGGGGACGTGATAGGATATGGCTATTGGCGTGTGAAATTCAGGCGGCGTTAAAGTGATAAAAACAGATAAAAAGAGAAAAAAATTCTTCTTGTATTATACTAAATATGTGCTTTGATAGAATACAACACCATAGATAAAGGAGGATATTATGGATGATTGCTTAAAATTTTATATTAATGGCGCGTGGGTAGAGCCTAGCGCTGGAACACCATTTGACATTATCAACCCTGCGAATGAACAGGTTATAGGTCAGGTTATGCTTGGCAATGGCGATGATGTGAATGCGGCGGTAGCGGCGGCGAAGGCGGCATTTGGGTCTTATTCGCGCACCAGCGTGAAGGAACGCCTAGAACTGCTTGATTCCATTATTGAGACCTATAAAAAACATCTGCCAGAGATGGCTGAGACGATTTCGAAAGAGATGGGTGCGCCGATGTGGCTTGCTAATGCGGCACACGCCCCGATGGGTATGGCGCATTTAGCAACGGTGCGGGCTATCCTTGCTGATTATGCCTTTCAGCAAGAACATAATGGCACGATGATAGTGAAGGAGCCAGTTGGTGTGTGTGGTTTAATCACGCCGTGGAATTGGCCTGTCAATCAGATAGCGTGTAAGGTCGCCCCTGCTTTGGCGGCGGGTTGCACGATGGTGTTGAAGCCGTCCGAGATTGCCCCGCTTAACGCCACCTTATGGACCCAGATATTAGACGAAGCGGGTGTGCCAAAAGGTGTCTTTAATCTTGTGCATGGCGATGGTCCCAATGTTGGCGATGCGATGTCGTCTCACCCTGATATTGATATGATGTCATTTACAGGCTCAACACGCGCTGGTGTTATGGTTGCAAAATCTGCGGCAGATACCGTTAAACGTGTTGCCCAAGAATTGGGTGGCAAATCTGCAAATATCATTCTTGATGATGCTGATTTCAATAAGGCGGTGGCACAAGGTGTGCAGTCTTGCTTTATGAATACGGGTCAATCTTGTAATGCGCCGACACGTATGCTTGTGCCATCGGCGCGCCATGACGAGGCGGTAGAGATTGCCAAACAAGCGGCAGCGCAAGTTAAGGTTGGCGATCCACAAGGTGAAGACACAACGATAGGACCTGTGGTTAGCGAGATGCAATATGACAAAGTGCAAGGGCTTATCGGCAAAGCGATAGAAGAAGGCACGGAATTGGTTTGTGGTGGCACAGGCAAGCCTGATGGTTTGAATGCTGGCTATTATGTCAAGCCGACAATCTTTGCCAATGTCACAAATGATATGACAGTCGCGCGTGAAGAAGTGTTTGGACCCGTTTTGTCTATCTTGAAATATCAAGACGAGGCAGAAGCGATAGACATTGCCAATGATACGATCTATGGGCTTTCGGGTTATGTGCAGGGCGAAGTCACCCACGCCCGTAAAGTGGCGGCACAGATGCGCACAGGTAATGTGCATATCAATGGCGCTGGTCCTGATGTTGCGGCACCCTTTGGTGGTTATAAGCAATCGGGCAATGGGCGCGAATGGGGCACACATGGCTTTGAGGACTTTTTGGAAACCAAAGCGATTTTGGGTTATGCCGCAAAATAATATCGCCTAACTTTTTATAATAGAGACGCGCTCTTGTAGAAATATGAGGGCGCGTTTTTTATTTATTGGCGCGTATATCTAATTGCGATAGCAATATCAATATGGGCACAAGCCCGACAATAATAATCATACAAGCGGGTAGGGCTGCCGCCTCCAACTGCCCTAGCGAGGCTTGCGTATAAGCAAGGCTTGCCAATGTATCAAAGTTAAAGGGACGCAATATCAATGTCGCTGGTAGTTCCTTCATCACATCAACAAATACCAATAAAGCGGCAACCATAAGGGGGGCGCGTAAATGCGGGATATGTATTTTGCGAAGCATTTGTAAGCGTCCCACACCCAAACTGCGCGCCGCCATATCTTGGCTCAAGGCGATGCGCGTGAAACCCGCCTCCAGATTATGAAATGCCAATGGCAAGAAGCGCACCACATAAGCAAACAATAATCCCGCCCCAGAACCGATAAGCACAAGGGACATACTGCTTGCCCAGTCTATATACGCCCCTATTTGCGCTAGTGTAATCAATATGCCCAAGCCCAATATCGTGGCGGGTATAGCATAGCCCAAAGCCGCTATCTGGGTGAAGAGATTGGCAATTTTATGATTGAGAGAATGATGGCGTATATGGGCAACCAAGCGATTGCCAAACGCCAAGAACAAACCTATCGCACAAACAATCACACCCGCGCCGCCTGCCAACAACACAGAATGTTCTGCGGCTTTTATAAAGTTTGGGGTGAGGGCAGATGTATTTTGCAAATGGTGATTTGCCAAATAAATCAAATGGGCAAAGGGGATTAAAAACCCCAACGCCAATGGTATGAAACACGTGAAAATTGCCGCTATAGATTTATAGGGGCTTAATATAAAGCGGGCTATCTCATGCTTTTGCCCGCCAATCGGGGCGTAATATTGTGTGTCGCTTTTACTGCCGCGTTGTAAGCGTTCAAAATAAAGTAAAGCGCCAATAAATATAAGCAAAGCCAATGCCATTTGCGCCGCCCCAATAAGCGAGCCACGCACCACCCATGTATCATAAATGCCAATGGTCAATGTCTGTATGCCAAGATGCTCCATCGCGCCAATATCGTTCAAGCACTCCATAAGGGTCAGGGCGACACCCGCAATAATGGCTGGTCGTGCTTGTGCTAACCCGACCCGCCAGAAACAAGCAAAGGGTGAAAGACCGGCTAATCTTGCCGCCTCTAATAATCCTGCCGACTGGTGAACAAATGCCGCGCGCGCACTGATATAAACATAAGGGAACAACACCGCAGATAAAATAAATATACCGCCCCCCAGTGAATAGATATTGGGGTAAAGCGATGGCTCTAGCCCGATGATGCGCCATAATTTAGCACCGAGCGAAGCACTATCAAGCAAATCGCTATAACTATAAGCGGCAAGGTAAGTCGGGATTGCCAGTGGCAGTAATAATCCCCACGCAAAAAATCGCCGTGTCGGGAAAGCACAAAAACTAACCAGCCATGCCGTTATTGTGCCAATGCTCGCCGTCATAAAGGCAACGCCAAGCATAATCTGTAAAGTCGTCAGAATCTGATGCGGTAATATCGTGCGCCATAAATGTCCCCAAATATCATCTGATGGCGCAAGAGAGAGAGGGGGAGATAATGCCAAATAAGCAACCGCCCCTAGCGGCAATAGCAACAATAACGCCACCGCTATACGACCCACCAGCCATATATCCAGCCCGCCCCGCATAAGGTGAGGGCTACTCTTATATATATGTATCGCCTTATCCATACTCTCTTATATCTCGCTTCATTTATGGCATAGTTGCAAATGCGACTTATTCGCAACTACCGACAATGCCCCGCAAGCCCCCAAAAGGCAAGCCCATAATGCCCCATTTAAGAGGGCTTGCTTTTTATCCAAGACTGCTTATTTTGGCGCAAGTGTGCAGCCTTAGCTCAGCTGGTTAGAGCGCTAGATTGTGGATCTAGAGGTCCCCTGTTCAAACCAGGGAGGCTGTACCATTACTCTCTTTATATATGTGCCTCATATATATGTCTTTATATATGCCGCCTATAAAGCGAGTCTCATGGAAAACGAATCACTCTATCTATGCTCCACTAATTCAGGGGTCTTTCGGGTGGGCTTAAAGTGAATTAACAAAAAATGGCAGTTTCCTTATGTTTTGTTTCAAAATATTACATAGAATTGATGAGAATTAGCCGAATTCCACCGAATTTCACTGCTTTTTTACTTTGCATAAGCGACGACTCATTTTATAGAAACATCAAGAGTCACTTCCTCCCAATATGAAAAGTGATTCGCCACTTGCTGAATGGTTCAGCGAGTGGAACCAAACTAAAGTGTTTCTTGGAAAGGAAATGATATGACCAAGTTTAATAAAACAAGTGGGTTGGCTGTTTCAGCGTTCGCATTATTTGCGTTTGCTGCAGCCCCTGCGCAGGCTGACGATATGATGATGGATAAAGGTAATTTCCAAGTCGGTATCGGTGGCTTTTACACACAAGGCTTTGCTTTTGTTGATACGGATGTTGCAGGCGAAACAGGCGATACAGAATTCGCTCAAAACGCTGAGATTCATTTCAATGGCAGCACAACGCTAGACAATGGCGTCCAAATCGGCTTTCGGGTAGAACTAGAAGCCACGGGCGACAGCGGCGACACAATTGATGAGCATTATACTTATATCAAAGGCGACTTTGGTAAGTTCATCATCGGTGCCGAAAATGGCGTTGCTCATTTGGGTGAAGTTACTGCACCATATTTCGTTGCAGGTTTTGCTTCACACAATAACGGCCTAACAGATGACATTATTGAAGGCGCACATAATAATGTGTTCGACGCAAATGCCGTTCAAGATGCGCATACATCAACAAAATTGGAAAACATCTCTGGTGATGCTTATAAAATAAGCTATTTCACGCCTCGTATTGGTGGTTTGCAAGTGGGTGCCTCTTACGCGCCTAATAATGACAACATTAAGGGTGGCGACAGCAATGATGGCGACATTAATGGCAACCAAAAGAACATCTATGAAATCAGCTTAAACTATAAAGCTGATATGGCTGGTCTTGGCTTTGCTGCTGCTGGTGGTTATGTTGGTTCTGAATCTGCAGGTAGTGGTGCAGACCCAACCTCTTGGAATGTCGGTGCTAGCCTAGCTTATGCGGGCTTCACGCTTGGCGGTAACTATTCTTCTTATGAAGATTTAGGTGCGGTTGGCGATGGTGCTGCAAACAGTAAATATGTTCGCATGGCACCTGCGCGTAGTGCTGTTTTCACAGCAACAGATGCTGTGGCAGACCCTAATACAGGTTCGCAAACGACTTATGATGGCTATGTTTCAAGTGAAGAAATCACAACATGGAGTGTGGGCGTAGCTTATGATCTTGGTCATACTGTTATTGGTTTCTCATATACTGATAGTGAAGAAGATGTGACTAGAAGCACAAGCACACGAGATGGCACACAAGATGATATGGGCGGCTTTACTCCTACTGACGCAAATGCTGCTCCGACTGCAGGCACAGAGGCTGTTAACGGTACTGAATACACTGAATGGATGGTTGGTGGTACAACAAACATCGCTAAAGGCGT
>JAAOIL010000147.1 GCA_015163825.1 Alphaproteobacteria bacterium
GGGATATTGGCATTATGGGTAAAATATGACGTAGGTGTCAAGTTTATAAACAAAAGAAACAGGAGAGAATTATGAGGCATTTAGTTTATACATTTTTGGTGAGTTGTTTATTGTTTTTGCCAACATTTATACCGACACTTACACAGGCACTGGCGGATTCCAGTCGTTTGGGGCGAGATTTAACGCCGAATGGGGCGAACCCGAAAGGGTCGGCTGATGGTAAGATACCAGCATGGACGGGTGGCATAACGAAGCCGCCAGCAGGAAATGTGGCGGGTGTTTATAAGAAGCGCACTTTCTATGCGGATGAAGATAGCTGGATTTTTGTCGGGGCAGATTTATATGATGACGAGGGCAAACTAACGCGCTTTCACGAGGGCTTTGTTAAAAACTATTACGAAGCCTCCGCTTGTGTTCTGGATTTTGATGTTATGAACGATTTGGAATCTGGTCGTTATGATGTGGATCACCTTAAAATAGAATATGGTACGGCAAATCTTAGTGATGAAAGCATATCACCCAAGCATCTTGGTTCTACGGCTTTGAAACGCGCCACAGGCAGATAATCGTGCTGCCTCTCCCGCCTCTTCCGTCTCTCCCGTCTCTGCCGCTTGATATAGATAAGGTCAAAGGGTTTTTAGATGCGGCGGAGGGGGCGGCATTATATGAAGCCGCCTTGCAATGTGCGCCACGCGGGTTATGCGTAGAAATCGGCAGCTATTGCGGTAAATCTTCTGTCTATATTGGCACGGCTTGTAAGCAAGCGGGGGGGTTATTGGTGGCAATAGACCATCATCGTGGTTCGGAGGAAAACCAACCGAGCGAACTTTATTATGATGCAGAGTTAAGCGATGGTGTGGGCGGTATGTCGTCGCTTGCCACTTTCCGTGAAACATTAAAAGCGGCAACGTTAGAAGATGTGGTTGTGCCGATGGTTACGTCTTCGGCATTGGCGGCGCAAGTTTTAACGCAAACGCTTGCTTTCGTGTTTATTGATGGGGGGCATTCGCTGGCGGCTGCCCAAACAGATTATCGTTTATGGGCGGGGCGTATTATGCGTGGTGGTTTGTTGGCTATCCATGATGTATTCCCCAACCCAGCCGATGGTGGCAGGCCCCCTTATGAAATTTATAAACAAGCCTTACATTCGGGTTTGTTTGTTGATGCGGTTAGCGTCAAAAGCTTGCGCATTTTACGCAAACTCTAATGCGTTAAAATTGTATGGGCGGGTGTTATTTGGTAAATGGCATCATGGGCTAGGATAACAGCACCCGCCGTCCAAGCGGGTTGTTCCACTGGCCAAAATTGTTTCATCTCAACTTGCATTCCCATCCAATACGCACCCTTATCATCACGGAATTGCGTCAGCCAGCCTAGCATTTCTTGCGCTTGTTCACGCTCGCCACACGCCGCTAGAGTGATAATAAGTTCAGCACTTTCGGCGGTGGTTACCCATGGCTCGTCATCAACACAGCGACACCCATAACCTTCTATGACAAACTTTGCCCAATCCTTTTTGAGACGAGCAAGGGCAGTGGCTTTATCCAACGCACCACTTAAAGCGGGGTAATACCAATCCATAGAAAAACGCTGCTTTGATGCCCATTGCCTATCATAGCGCAAGGGCTTATGGGCGAGGGCATCACCCAATTTATCTCTGGCGGTTTGCCAAGCGGTTTTATCGGCATCCATAATGTCCGCCAGAGCACACGCATGACCCAGACTTTTATAGATAGAACTATTGCCCGCTAATAAGGCGTCGTCTTCTTTTGTGTGGGGGTCGGGGGCAGCCCAACGAATATCGCCTTCGGGGTTTTGCAGTGCCACAACAAAATCAATCGCCGCCACAATAGGGGGAAAAAGTTTGGCGAGGTAATCTTTATCGCCATGCAATAAATAATGATGATAAATAGCAGTGGCAATATAGGCGATGAAATTTGTATCACGCACTTTTGAAGTACTATCCATATTTTTTGTTGTGAAATTTTGCAGTTCCATATCTATCGGCACAGCATTGCCGAGTTGCCCCCACCAAGAGCCATCGTCTAATTGGGTGTGGCGCAGAAAATCAATGGCGGTTTCTGCCGCTTGTCTTTGCCCCAGAATATTCAGCCCCATAGCGGCTTCTAAATGGTTCCATGGGTCTATGACACCGCCCTTAAACCAAGGGATAGCGCCGTCGGGGTTTTGCACGGCAAGAATAGTCTCCGCCGCCCCCGCAAGGTAGGTTTTGAGGGCGCCGCTATTCACGCGTCTTGCTCTTTTTCAAAGTAGAGCACAATGCTTTTGCCGCATAGCCTATCGGCAAGCATAGAGAGGGGGCGTAAAATCGCTGGATTTTTCATAATCTCAATCTCTAAAAGTTTTTTATACCCGCGCACCAATAAGGGTTTATCATTGGCAACACCCAACGCACAACGCAACCACCAATAGGGGGTGTGTAGCCCATGTGCTAAATGTTTGTGGTAAAGACGAAACCCTTGCGTTTCAAAATCTTCAATCAGTTCGTGGGATTTGAAAATGCGGATATGTCCGCCAGTCGTGTTGTGATAATCGCGCGATAACCACCAGCATATTTGTTCCGTCCAGCGATGCGGCACAGATATACCAATCCTGCCACCAATTTTTACCACGCGGTGCATTTCCGCAATGGCGGCGTAATAATCGGGGATATGCTCCAGCACTTCGGAACATATCAAGCGGTCAAAACTAGCATCGGCGAAAGGGAGATGCAGAGCATCACCACTGAGGGCGCCATATCTATCTTGCGCCCCCAAGGTTTCGGTAAAACCATCGCGCGTGGCTTTGACATCATCAAAGCCTAAATCAATGCCAATCGCATGCGCTTGTGCAAACATATAAGCCGCATGGGTATGGCGACCACGACCGCAACCAACATCTAGCAAGGTTTGCTTGTCGCTTAAATGTAATGTGTCAAAATCAATCGTTCGCATTATACTTTTTTATTCTGTGCAGCCATAATCTGGCGATAAAGAGAGACGACATCACGCGCACATCGCTCCCACTTGAAATGGGCGAGAATATGGGCTCTGCCTTTTTTTGAGAGCACCGCGCGCTTTTCGGGATTGCATAAGAGGTCGTCTATGGCGTCTGCCAATGCGGCGGGGTTGGAATGGGGGACGATAACCCCCGCATCACCCACAATCTCTGGCAGGGAACCGCCATTGGTGGAAACGAGTGGCACACCACACGCCAATGCCTCGCCCGCCGGAAAACCAAACCCCTCATATACAGAGGGGGAAACGGCAATGGTGGATTGTGCATATAAATCACGGATTTCCTCGCCGCTTAAATCGGACACGAATTTGACACGGTCGCGCAAGCCTAAGCGATTGAGTTCCGTCATTGTTGGACCTTCACGCAATCGCCCGATAACCAGCAGTTCTAAATCGGGGTGTTGCACTAGCAATTGATGATAGGCACTAATGAGAAACCGCAATCCTTTTAGCGGCACATCAGCACTAGCGGTTGTAATCAAGCGATTGGGGTGCCGTGTGATATGGGGTTGTGGCGCAAATAGGTCGTGGTCTATGCCATGATGGATACGCACCATATTATCAGTGGGGATTTTGTATTCGCGGTGTGTGTCGCGCTTGGTGCTGTCGGATACCACGATGATAGGGTTTAAGGCACGCGCTACTTTTATTTGCATATTGACGAAAGAATACCAACGCCATTTTAAGAATTTCACAAACAGATTACGGGCGGCGCGTGTTTCTATGCGTCTATCCATTGTAATCGGGTGGTGGATAGTGCCGACAACAGGCAAGCCCATATCCCGCA
>JAAOIL010000148.1 GCA_015163825.1 Alphaproteobacteria bacterium
GTGCCCGCTACGGCATAGGTGCAAAGCGGTAATGGTGGCGAGGTTTGCGCCCAACCCCCAAATACCCGCATGGATATTAAAAAGGTCGGGAACACCCCATATTCCATATTTGAACCAGATAGTTATCGCCAGCCCGACAAGCATTCCCGCAATGATGCTTGAGGCTTGCACCCGTGCGAGGCGCAAACCAATCACCAAAGCGGGGGTTATTTGCGCCATAATCTCTAGTTTAAGCACCAGCAATTGCCAGATGGTTTGAGGTAGAATGATTGCCAATCCTGCGGCGGCGAACATCAACACCCACGCCATCACTTTTGATATGGCGGTTAATTGTTGCTGTGATATATGCGGCGCATAGGGGCGCACGACATCGTGGGAGATGGTCGCCCCCAAAGAGAGCAAGGCTGAATCTATGGTGGACATAATAGCGGCGAGGGCGGCGACCATAAACAAAGCGAGCAATATCTCTAAAGCGGGGTCGGCTTGTGCAAAGAAGGCGAGCAGAAGTGGCAGCACTTGCTCGGTTTGTGTGCGGGGTAGGTCGGGAATGATAAGTGTCGCGGCGAGGGCGGCGATAACAATCGGCAATGTTGTGAAAAAGGGGGCGAATAATAAAACACTAAGGCTTCGTTTTAGTTTCCCCCAACTTTCGGCAGCATAGATGCGTTGCACGGAATGGGGATAGATACATATTGCGAAGCCGAACAATAGCATAATGGATATGCCTCGTGCCCATTGTCTTGCGTCTAGGGCTTGCCAGCCTGTGGCAGGGTTGGTTTGCAATTGGGCAATCAGGGGGGCAAATCCCCCGAAGTAAGAGACGGCAAGATAGACGACCATCACGGCACCCATCAATAAAAGCGAGCCTTGCAGAACATCGGTTAGCACGACACTGCGCATACCCCCGAGACTTTCATAGATTGCCATAACGAAAGCCAACCCGATAATGCTCCAGAAAACCGATATTTCCCCGCCTGATACGCTTTCCAGCAACAGCCCGGCGGCTTTGAAATTGGTTAGGATATAACTGATAAGCGTGACTGCCAACAACGTATTCGCCAGACGCACAAGGGCACGGCTATTATAGCGATGGCGAAAATAATCGGCAATGGTCAGGAAGCCATGCGTCTTGGCGAGCGCGTGTAAAGGTTTGGCATAGATAAAATACATCAACACGACAACCGACATCGCAAAGGTCGTGAATAAAATTATAGGACCATTGCGATAGGCACTGCCGGCAAATCCTAATATGGTGTTGCCGCTAAATTGCGTGGCATAAAGCGTGAAGAGCAAGGGCAGTGTGCCGAGCATACCCCCCGCAAGGTAATAATCTTTTAAGGTTTTTTCTTTTTCTTGGGCGCGCCCCCATAGACCGAGCAATGGCAGTAAGCATAGATACCCCACCAACAGCCACAAGGTTAAAGTCATTTCCATTTATTTGCGCCTGTTAGTGGGCGTCTATAATGCCGCTTTGCGCCGCACGTTCTGTAATGATTTTGCGTAATTTCTTAAAGGCGCGTTCCTCTAACTGCCGCACCCGCTCTCGGCTTATGTTGAAGGTTTTGCTAACCACCTCTAATGTTTGCGGGGGGTCAGATAAACGCCGTGCTTGTAATATCGCTTGTTCACGCTCGTCTAATGTGCTCATCGCGTCTAGCATTAATTGCTGGCGGTGGTCGTAATCATCTTGCTCTACCAATGCTGCTTCTTGCGTGGGGGTGTCGTCCTCCAGCCAATCTTGCCATTCGCTGGCATCGCCTGTGCTATCCTCAAACTGCCCACCATGCGGGGTATTCAAAGATTGATCGCCACTATACATACGACCTTCCATCTCTCTGACATCCTTATCACGGACATCTAATTTCTCCGCAATGGTATGAACTTGGTCGGGGTGCATTTGTCCGCCATCAATCGCCCCCAATTCTCCTTTTAGGCGGCGCAGATTGAAAAATAATTTCTTCTGGGCAGAAGTCGTGCCAATCTTCACCAAAGACCAACTACGCAAAACATATTCTTGAATGGAAGCGCGAATCCACCACATCGCATAAGTCGCAAGGCGAAACCCACGTTCGGGGTCAAACTTTTTCACCGCCTTCATAAGCCCCAGATTACCTTCGGATACCACCTCATTCATCGGCAGACCATAACCGCGATAGCCCATAGCGATTTTCGCCGCCAGACGCAAATGGCTCGTCACTAATATATGGGCAGATTCCAGATTGTCGTCATCGGTATATTCTTTGGCAAGCCGATATTCCTCCTGTGCCTCTAAAAGGGGGAAGGCACGGATGCGTGTTAGATAACGCGACAGCCCCCCTTGCTCGTCCGTCAAAGTGGTGGCGAGGGGGATGAGGGCGGTCTTATCTTTTTTGCTCTCTTTTTTCTTCTCTGTCATAGCTCTAATATAAGCACTTATTTTTCAGTTTCAAGTAATGTTGCCAAATGCGCCATATCAGAGGGCAGGGGGTTCTCAAAGTAAAGGGTTTCGCCACTTATCGGGTGCTCAAACCCCAACGCAAAGGCGTGTAGGGCTTGGCGAGAAAGGTCTTGCAGCGCACCCGCCTGTGGTGGGGTTAGATGCACGATTTGATTTTTCATGCCCGATCCATAAAGTGGGTCGCCCAATAAGGGATGTCCAATATGTGCCAAATGCACACGGATTTGATGTGTGCGCCCTGTTTCTAATGTGCAAGCAAGGCGACTAACACGACCGCCCCTATAAACCCCCATCTGTTTATAATGTGTGAGTGCAGACCTTGCCGCTTTGTTCTCGGGTTTTGATACAGAAATTTTTCTGCGATTATTCGGCGCTCGTGCCAAAGGGGCATCAACCACACCAGTAGGCGGTCGCAATTGCCCCCACACAAAAGCATGATAAATGCGTTGCAGTTTTCCGTCTCGCCCATGTGCCGCAAACTGGTCTTGCAATCCTTGATGGGCGGCATCGGTTTTGGCAGCAACCATCACACCACTGGTATCCTTATCAAGACGATGGACAATACCCGGTCGCCGCTCCCCCCCTATGCCCGAAAGAGCATCGCCGCAATGGGCAAGCAACGCATTTACCAATGTGTGGTCAGGATTACCCGCCGCAGGATGCACGACCAATCCGGCAGGCTTATTCAAAACAATCAATGCCTCATCTTCATAGATAATGTCTAGCGGTAGAGACTGCGCCTCAATATGGCTATCGCGTGGAGGCGGCATCTGTAAACGGATATGGTCTTGCCGTTTGACCCGCCACGAACTTTCTTTTATGATAGAGACACGACCAGCACGACTAACCTCGCAATGTCCATCGCGGATGAGGTCTTGCACACGAACACGGCTGAGCTCTGGCAAAGCCTGTGCTAGCAATTTATCTAGGCGATAGCCGTCATTATCTGGCGTTGCCGTTAACTGAAAGGGTTTATCGGATATCATGGAAGAGACTATACAGAATTCAAACAAAAAAGGTAATACGACTTATGTGCGTATTTTATTGGCAGTGGTATTGCTATTGGGGGCTTTGCTGGTGGGTGGCGCGGCTTTGGTGATAGGCACGATTATCAGCCGCTTGAATAATCCTGAACCGCCACCGCCTGCGCAAGCAGAAGTGGTGATACAATTACCGCAAGGGCAAAAGGTGTTAAAGGTTGAAACCAATGACGACCATATCATCATCTATACGGAAGCGGCAGTGATATTGCTTGATGTCAAAAGCGGCGAGGAAGTAAAGCGGATTATCCTTAAAAAGGGAACCAACCGCTCTTTTCGGTGAATTTAAGATAGCCAACACTGACATCAGCACGAAACCCAACACCGACCCGAACGGGAACAACAACGACATCATCGCGTTGCAAATAGTTTAGGGCGATACCCGCCCCAACAATCAACGAGCCTTCAATCCCGAAGAAGCGTTTATAAACTTCCTTTGGTGTTTTTGCCCCATAAATAAGTATGAAATTTTTACTTGCCGCCCCACTTGGCAAGGGCAACCCAATAGAAGGGCCGCGCCAATAAATTGAATGCGTACCACCTGTTTGGAATTGCAAAGAGCCGCGCCCATAACGAAGTGTGCCAATAAAACCACCGCCCAATTCCTCGCCACGAATAATGGCATCGGGTGCGCCATAGCGGTTAAAGATAACATCCATCGCTTCCGCCATAGACTCGGCTGTTGATCCCAGATATTTGGCAGAGGCGACAACAACACTATTTTTAGAAAAGTCTTCCACCTGATTGGGTTCGGCAAAGACTGCAGAACTGGCAAGCACAAATAAGAGTGCCAGTATTGCTATGTGTTTTATCTGTATAAAAAAGTGTTGCATTAAATCTATCAATTGTCCTTATGGGGCGAATCATTTGTCTTTGTTTCTTCTTGGATATTATTGTGCCAGTCTTTATGGGCGGTGGCAATAAAACTTGGATTGGCAAGCCCCTCTGCCAGTTTGCCATAGTCAAAACAACTGCCGTCAGTGCGGGTGACCGCGCCACCTGCGGCATTGACGATGGCGTGTCCTGCCGCAGTATCCCATTCCATCGTGCGTCCATGACGGGGGTAAATATCGGCAGTGCCATCTGCCAATAAACAAAACTTATAAGAAGAAGAGGCGGGAACAAAATCTTCAACATCTAATGTTTCAATAAAGGCTTCTGTTTCTTTGCTGCGATGCACGCGACTAGCCAGCACTTTTACTTTTTCTGGGGTGGGGCTGGTGCGCAAGGCGGTTGCGGCAGCAAGTGTGAAATCGTTTGTGTCTGGGGCAAGTGCCATACGATAAGCGTCGGCTTGCCCTGAGAAATATAAAACTTCATGGGCGGGGGCATATATCACCCCCGCAATAGGTTTTGTGCCAGAAATCAATCCGATATTGACCGTGAAGTCTTTGCCGCCAACGATGAAATCGCGTGTGCCGTCTAACGGATCTATAAGGAAAAAATGCGGGGCGATGTGGTCGGGCAGGGCGATCTCACACGCCTCCTCCCCAATGATTTGGATTGTTGGCGCCAGGGCTTGTAATTCTTTTGTTAGATAAGTTTCGGCATCTCTATCGGCTTGCGTGACGGGGGATTTATCTGCTTTGCTTTCGTGGGCGACCCCTTCCACATTATGGTGTTGCATAAGCAAACGACCAGCCGAGACGCTCATTTTACAAAGAGCGGTCATAAAATCAATATCGTGAGGGTTGATTGCCATAGACAATCTTTATCACGCTATTTAACATTTATAAAGCGTGTATTATGCCGTTTTGACTTTCATTTCTGGCAGAGGGTCCAGTGGCTCCTGAGGTTCCACAGAAAGCAATGATGCCGCCACAGCAGGATGTATGCGATAGCCCCGCCCCCATAAAGTCTCTATGATAGGATCGTTAATACCAGAGCCCTTAATCTTTTTGCGCAGATTACATACGAATACATCAATAATTTTAATCTCTGGCTCGTCCATACCATTATAGAGGTGGTCTAGAAAATGCCCCTTCGTGACAATGCCCCCGCCACGCAAACACAAAATCTCTAATATCTTGTATTCCTTATTGGTCAGGTCTACCAGTCTATCTGCAACCCGAACTTCATAAGTGCTCATATCCAACGTTAAGCCACCAAATTCTAGCAAACTACTAGAATGACCATTCGCACGGCGCACCAAAGCACGCGCCCGCGCAATCACCTCGTTCATTTCAAACGGCTTGACGAGGTAATCATCTGCACCCGCATCTAAACAAGCAAGACGAATCTCAATATCAGCCCGTGCCGAGATAACCAACACGGACACATTCTTTTTCGCCGCCCGAAGGTTCTCCAAAAGAGAAAAACCCTCCATATCGGGCAAGCCCAAGTCCAGCGCCACAAGCTGGTATTTATAAAGGTTAATCATTTCCAAACCTTCTTCACCGCTTACGGCATGGTCTACCGTCATATTTTCTGCGGTTAAGGCAATAGATAATGTTTCGGCAATACCTTCATCATCTTCAATTAATAAAATACGCATAGAATATCTCCTTCACATTGCGTTTATGTTTTGTTAAACTATATATAGAAAGTTAATGCGGCAAAACTATGCGCAAACGTGATGATTATAAGGCAATTTTGAGATAAATAATGACGATGACAAAAGATTTAGAACAATTACCACAAATAGATTTGGGGCTGGATAAAAATATCTCTGCCGCGCGCGTTGTGGTGGCGATGTCGGGGGGCGTGGATAGTTCCGTAGCGGCGGCGCTCGTGAAACGGGCGGGATATGAAACGATAGGCATCACCCTACAATTATACGACACTGCTGGCAGCCCTAGCAGGAAGGGGGCATGTTGCGCAGGACAAGATATCCATGATGCCCGTATGGTGGCGGCGGGATTAGATATTCCCCATTATGTGTTGGATTACGAATCACGCTTCAAAGAAGGTGTGATGGATAATTTCGTTGAGTCTTATTTATCGGGCTATACCCCTATCCCTTGTATTCGCTGCAATGAGAGCGTGAAGTTTCGCGATTTACTCGCCCAAGCGAAAGAGCTGGGAGCAGATGCCTTGGTGACAGGGCATTATATCGCCACCACAAAAGAGGGGGATATGTGGCAAATGCATCGTCCGCGTGATTTGGCGCGCGATCAATCTTATTTTTTATTTTCCACCACGCAGGAACAACTGGGCTTTCTCCGCTTCCCCCTCGCGCATTTAACCAAAGATGAAATACGAAATTATGCAACATTGCTCGGTCTTGTTGTGGCAGATAAACCCGATAGTCAGGATATTTGTTTCGTGCCCAATGGTGATTACGCTTCGGTGATTAAGCGATTGCGCCCCGATTGTAATCTGGCGGGGGATATTCGCCATGTTGATGGCACAGTGCTAGGGCAGCATCAGGGGGTGTTGCATTATACTATCGGGCAAAGGCGCGGGCTTGGGGTGGCGACGGGGGAGCCTCTTTATGTGGTCGGTATTGATGCTGCGGCGCGTCTCGTTATCGTCGGGGAGCGGAAGGATTTAGCAAGGCACAAGATATTCCTTGAAGAGGTGAACTGGCTGGGCGACAAACCCCTATCGGGCACACCATTGCCCCTGCTGGCTCGTATTCGCTCCACAGGGGAACCAGCAACCGCAACGATAACCAAAGTAGAGGACAAAATCATCGTGGAACTAA
>JAAOIL010000149.1 GCA_015163825.1 Alphaproteobacteria bacterium
CAATGTTTGCGATGGCGATGATGCGCCTTTGCAGGTTATAGAAATATCCTTGCGCCTTTTGCGCCGTAATATCCGCGATTATTTTATGATTTGCGAAACTTATTTTGACGCTATCAAAAGCGGCGAACCCACCCGTATTGAAGCGATAGACCATACGCGGCGTGCCTTACACAGCGAAAGCGGCACCTTACTACAAACGACATTAGCAGACGAAGCCACCCTAGACCTAAACACAGCCCGCCGTCTTTTCACACTCATCAGCGTTTTACATATGCACCGCTAGAGACAATTATAGCGACAAAATAAAAGGCTTGCTTTTTTGGGTGCAAACCTTCATTTTCCCTCTAACAGATAGAAATAGACAAATAAAAGTAGGATAATGGCAAAAGAAGAGCTTTTAGAATTTGATGCGACGGTTGTGGAATTATTACCCAACGCGACATTTCGGGTGCGCTTAGAAAACGATCACGAGGTGATTGCGCACACGGCTGGCAAGATGCGCAAAAACCGCATCCGTGTATTAGCGGGTGATAAGGTATTAGTAGAGATGACACCCTATGACCTCACCAAAGGACGCATCACATTCCGTTATAAATAGGGAGGGCGTGGGCACTCCCCTGTGGCTGGCTTCGGCATCGCCACGCCGTGCAGATTTGCTTGCGCAAATCGGTATAACCCCCGCCCGCATAATCCCTGCCGCTATAGACGAGACCCCGCACAAACGTGAACGCCCCCGCCTTTATGCGGCACGCCTCGCCCGCGATAAAGCCCAAGCCGTTTATGCGGCACACACCCCCCAAGATATTTTTATCCTCGCGGCAGATACTGTTGTGTGCGTGGGGCGGCGTATCTTAGAAAAGACAGATGATGAAGCCCAAGCCCGTCATTATTTATCGCTTCTATCGGGGCGGGCGCATCGTGTTTGGACGGGGGTGTGCGTTTCTTATAATGGGCGCAATGTTTCACGGCTCTGCGAAACACGGGTGCGCTTTAAGGTGCTAGGGGCGGGGGATATTGATACTTATATTGCTTCTGCGCAATGGCGTGGCAAAGCGGGGGCGTATGCGATACAAGGGTTGGCAGCCCGCTATATAACAAACATTGTTGGTTCTTATAGCAATGTTGTAGGTTTGCCGTTATATGAGACAGCGAATTTATTATCAGGTCTTGGTTATAAAGGCTAGAGGGAGACAGCAAATGCAAGAGATATTCATAAGGCGTGAGGATGATTTTTTACACATCGCGCATATCAGCGATGGTATTTTATCACGCCTAGAGGCGGGCGATTTCGCGCAAAAAGGGCACAGCGATTTAACAGAGCGGGGCGATTTAGCAGGGCGCATTTATTTGGGTCGGGTGGAACGTGTTGTGCCGCATTTACAGGCGGCATTTGTAGATATTGGTTTGCCTCGGGCTGGTTTTTTGGGGGCGCGTGAAGCACGGGTGCTCGTGCCAGAGGCGACAATAGACACGCCCATAGAAGTTTGCGTCCAAGATGGTGATGTTGTGTTGGTGCAAATCACGCGTCCGCCATCAGAAGAAAAGGGTGCGCAAATCACGGCAGACATAACCCTACCGGGTCATGCTTTGGTGTTGGCGCCGTGTCGCGATCACATTGCCATATCACGCACGATAGAAGATGAAACCACACGCAATCGCCTAAAAGAGATTGTAGAATCGGCAGACATCCCTGTAGAGGGTATAGATGGCGCGGCGGGTTGGGTTGTGCGCACGGCGGCAGCCACATTGCGCGATGCGGAACTCACAACAGATATGGCACAGCTTGCCAACACTTGGCAGGGCATTATAGAGCAAGCGGCGGATACCACGCCGCCTTTATTATTACACGCCGATGTTGGTTTGCTGGAGCGCACTTTGCGCGATGTTGTTCGCGATATAACGCAGATTAATGCGATTGTTATTGATGATGCGCAAGTTTATGAACAAGGGCGCAACTATTGCACCACGCAATTATCAGATATTGGTGACAGCGTTTGCGCTTTACTCCAGAAAAGCGAGGCGGGCGAGCATCTTTTTGACAGGCACGATATAGAAACGCAATTGACGAATGCCTTATCGCCGCGCCTTGAATTGCCGTCTGGGGGTTGGTTGATGATAGAAACCACGCAAGCGATGACGACGATTGATGTTAATTCAGGTGCGCATAATGCGCCCGCCGCCCAGGTTAATGCAGAGGCGGCACTCACAATAATCCAGCATATTGGCTTGCGCCGTTTGGGGGGGCTTATTGCGATAGACTTTATTGATATGACAGACCCTGATGAATGCCAAGAAATAGAAACATTAATGCACACAGCATTTGATAATGATAGGCAAGTGCGGCTTGGCACATTATCGGAATTTTGCGTGTTAGAACTCACACGCCGCCGCGAGGCAAAAACATTACAACAGATGATGGCGGACTCCGCCTTAAGTTATGACTGATAAGACCAGCACAATAACGGGCGGCATTTGCCCGATATGCAAGAAGGTTGAGGCGGTCTATGCGCACCGCCCTTTTTGTTCTAAGGCTTGCCGCGAGATAGATTTAATGCGCTGGTTAGATGGCGATTATGCCGTGCCCGCTATTGAACCCCCAGATGATTTTGATGGCGACATAACCGATGCTTTAATGGGCGACCAAGACGACAAAGACAATATCCAATAATCCTATCGCATAACCTCTATCTAAACCCTCTATCTAGACATCATCTAGACAGGTCGCTTCATTTCCCCTATAAGATTCGCCAGTGCCCAGGTAGCTCAGTTGGTAGAGCAGCGGACTGAAAATCCGCGTGTCGGTGGTTCAAATCCGCCCCTGGGCACCATTTTAGTGGTGCCAAAATTGGCGCGCACCACTCTTTAGGGGCGGCAAAATTGGCGCACCCCTTTCGCCGATATTATTTGGATATTTCTTGATTAAAGAAAAGCGGGTCATACCAATATCACCCAACACAAGTGCCTGTGTATATTCCATTTCCTCTTACTTGCCCCTTATTATACCCCAACACCCTTGCATCAAATCGTTTTCCTGTATTGCGGCAAGTTTTGCATTGTTGTCGCTTTGCCTTGTTTGCAGGTTCAGACAGGGGCTGAAAATCGTCAAGCGTTACTCTATCGGGGTCATTGAGGCGCGGGTCATCTAGCCGCCCATCTTTGTGGTCACATTCTACATTGCTTGTATTCAACACAACGCATCGCCTTGCAGTGATTGTCTTGTGTATTTCTTTTGGTATATTCTTTCCTATCGGATTTTTATTCAAGCCATGCAATTCAATAGATTCTATTTTGTTACCTTTTTTATTTCGTCTCACATTATATTTACGCCCTAATGAACCAGACGACCGACACCAGCTCCCGCCATTTCCTAATATAAGTGTTGCATATTTACCTTTAAATTCATTTACATTAACCGCACGAGAAAAGCCTTCTTTATTTGGTTTTGCCAATTCCAAAAACAATTCAGTTTTACTTTTATCCTTATCTGTCATTGACATAATCTTTTAGGCGTTTGTCTGCTGCATTCACATAACCACTATCAATATCACACCCTATGAAATTACAATTGCCACGCAAAGCGGCTTCAGCGGTGGTGCCACTTCCCAAAAAGGGGTCAATCACTACAGCCCCTTCATCAGTGTGCATATGTATAAGGTCAGAAAATAAATCAATTGGCTTTTGTGTGGGGTGTATTTTTTTACCACCATGGCGGGGTATGGGATAATCATAAATGCCATTATGATATTCGCCATTAAAGGTAGGACAGCCGCTTTTCACACCAACAACAGCAATTTCGCGGCTGTTAGATAGATAGGTTGCTTTTTGATTTAAGGGCACAGGATTGGTTTTTTGCCAAATAATAAGGCGCAACATCTTAAACCCTGCTTTTGTCATGGCGCATTCTACATCGCTGATTTTCCAAACATCATACCAAATAATTGCTGTGCCACCTTTACGCAATACCCG
>JAAOIL010000150.1 GCA_015163825.1 Alphaproteobacteria bacterium
GCGTTATATCTGACATCGGGCTTTACCTATGACAATGCCGAACAAGCCGAAGCCCGCTTCAAGCAAGAAGAAACAGGATTTTTATATTCTCGCTTTGGTAACCCAACTGTGCGCGCCTTTGAGGAACGCATGATAGTGCTGGAAGGCGACGGGGCGCAAGATGCAAGAGCCACCGCTACGGGTATGGCTGCCGTGACGACTGCCCTATTTTCGCTCGTAAAAACGGGCGATCATGTCGTGGCGGCGCAGGCTCTGTTTAGTTCGTGCCGCTATGTCGTGGAAACTTTGTTGCCACGTTTCGGGGTGGAATGCACTCTGGTTGATGGGCGCGAATTGAGTGAGTGGAAATCTGCTATGCGCCCCAATACAAAAGTGTTGTTTTTAGAGACACCCTCTAATCCGCTATTGGAGATTTGTGATATGCAAGCCATTGCACATCTCGCGCACGAGAACGACGCAAAACTTGTCGTGGATAATGTTTTTGCCACGCCGATTTTGCAAAAGCCCTTTGCCTTTGGTGCCGATGTCGTGGTCTATAGTGCGACCAAACATATTGACGGACAGGGGCGGTGTCTGGGTGGTGTGATATTGGGGGCGGCTGATTTTATCGCTGATGATGTCGGGCAGTTTATTCGCCAGACAGGACCATCGCTGAGCCCCTTTAATGCTTGGGTGATGCTGAAAGCCCTAGAGACTTTATCATTGCGCGTGCAAGCCCATTGCGATAATGCCGAAGCCATTGTTGAATTCTTGGCAACCCATAAACAAGTGGAACGTATTTATTATCCGCATGATGCCTCGCATCCGCAACATAATCTGGCAATGGCACAAATGAGCCGTGGCGGTAGCCTGATAGCCTTTGATGTAAAAGGTGATAAACAAAAAACCTTCGCCATCGCCAATGCCTTGCGGCTGATTTTAATCTCTAATAATTTGGGTGATGCGAAAAGTCTTATCACGCACCCCGCCACGACAACCCATAGCAAACTATCCCAAGAGGCGCGCGATGCCTTGTCTATCAAAAATGGCACATTGCGGTTGTCTGTCGGGCTGGAACATGGCGATGATATTATCGCCGACCTTGACCAAGCCCTTAATGGATAACATTTATGGGTAACAGCCATAGTTATAAAACGGTCTTCTTCATCATCGGCACAATGCTGGCGGCCCTTGCCGTTGGTATGATTATTCCCGCCATCGCCGATGTCGCCACAGGCGATGAAGATTGGCGGGGCTTTCTGGTATCGGCTGCCTTTACAGGATTTATCGCTGTCGCCTTAATCTTGACCAATCGGGGTGATTTGCCACCGCTTTCTGCCGCTCACGCTTTTTTATTAACCGGCTTGACGTGGATTGCCCTTGCCGCCTTTGCCGCTTTGCCGCTTGCCTTTAGTCGCCTTGATCTATCCTATACCAATGCCTTTTTTGAAGCCATGTCGGGGCTTACAACAACAGGGGCGACTGTGATTATTGGGTTGGAAGAAGCACCGCCCTCTATTTTATTATGGCGGGCTTTGTTGCAATGGTTCGGTGGTATCGGCATTATTGTAACCGCCATTTCTGTTTTGCCACTCTTGAATGTGGGCGGTATGCAATTGTTTCGCTTAGAAAACTCCGACACATCTGAAAAGATATTGCCACGCACCGCCCAATTGGCAGGATCTATCGGGCGGCTTTATGTCATCATCACGGGCGCTTGTGCGTGTGCTTATTTTGTCGCCGGAATGTCCGTCTTTGATGCCACAACCCACGCCATGACAACCATCGCCACAGGCGGGTTCTCTACCCATGATGATAGTTTCGCCGCCTTTGATAGTGCCGCGATAGAATATGTCGCTATCATATTTATGATTGTCGCGTCTCTGCCATTTGTCGCTTATCTGCAAATCACAAATAATTTTACCCGTGAGAAAGTGCGCGGGTTTTTTGAGGACGCACAAATCCGTATGTTTTTTGCTTTGGTGGCGTTATGTATTATAACACTCTGGGCGTATCAAATTATGGCGCAAGTTGGCGGTGCCAGTGGAGAAGGGAGTGGGGGTGAATCTTTGCGCTATGCCGCCTTTAACGCCACATCTATTTTGACAGGCACAGGCTATGTCTCTACCAATTACAGCACATGGGGCGGCTTTGCCATTATCTGCTTCTTCTTATTATCATTTATCGGCGGGTGTGCCGGCTCTACCGCTTGTGGGCTAAAGATATTTCGGGTGCAGATATTATTCAAAACGGGCTGGCGTTATGTGCGTCAATTAAGTTTTCCCAATGGCGTATTTATCATCCGCTATAATGGACGCTTGCTAGATGATGCCACCGCCAATTCTATCACGGCTTTTATATTTATATTCTTCTTAACCTTCGCCTTTATCGCCGTCATATTAAGCCTTATGGGGCTGGAACCATTGACCGCCCTATCCGCCTCTGCCGCCGCTATCGCCAATGTCGGACCCGGTCTGGGCGAAGTGATAGGACCCACCGGCACTTATACCAGCCTGCCCGATGGCGCAAAATGGTTGCTGGCAGCCGGCATGTTATTGGGGCGATTGGAGTTCCTTACAATACTAGTAATGCTAACGCCTGAATTCTGGCGGCGTTAAGTGGCGGGCTTTACTTAGCTGCCGAAAGGTAACGAGAAAAGAAGCCTCTGCCATCTTCCATAATACCCAATAAAGACGGCACGATTAACAGCACAATAAAAGAAGCACACCCCAAACCCCACGCTAATGTGATAACCATAGGCAATAGGAATTGGGCTTGGACGCTCGTTTCAAAGAGTAATGGCGTGAGACCTAACACTGTCGTGAGCGATGTCAGCAACACCGCTCTTAATCTGTCGCAGACACCATTGATAGTGGCGGTGCGTAAATCTTCGCCATTGTCTAGGCGTTCTTCTATGCGGCTCATTAAAATGATAGAATTATTCACCAAAATACCCGATAGACCCAACAGACCGACCATGCTGAGAAAAGTTAAATCATAACCTTGCACATAATGCCCGATAACCGTGCCAACCAAACCAAACGGAATGATAGACATAATAACCAAAGGGCGCACATAATCTGCAAACACCAAAGCCAAAATCAAATAGATTAACCCCAGCGCAATCATCGCGCCCAAACGCAAATCTGTTAGGGTGTCGCGTTGGTCTTCGCTTCTGCCGCCAAAATAATAACCGATATTATATTTGCGACTTATATCTGCCAAGTCAGTCTGTGCCAAAGTCTCTAACACATCATTGGGATTACCCGCCGCCGAATCATAATCGGCAACAATATCAACGGTGACCGCGCCATTGCTACGCCGCACAGAGGAAAAGCCCGGCTCTTCGGCAATATCAACAATGGAATGGAGCGGCACATATTGCTCGCTTGTGTTTGTGGTGGCGTTGGTGGCGGTTATAGAAAGCGGCACACGCAATTCTACATCTTCTAGGTTTTGCGGGGCGTTGATGAAGCGGGGTTGCAGGACACGAATCGTCACCTCCTCATCATCACGCGCAAATCTTTTGGCAATGCGCCCTTGCAAAGAGCCGCGCGCCGCCACACCTATCATCTGGTTGGTGAAGCCTAATGCCGCCCCTTGCGCATTCACTTTCAATAATAATTGCTGCTTATTATAAAATAAATTATCACGGGCACGGCGCACCCCCGCAAATCGCTCTAAGGCTTCGCGCACTTCTAGGGCTGCCAATTTTAATTGGACCAAATCATCACCATATAAGCGGATATCTATGTCATTGCCAGGGGGACCCAGTCGTTCTTCATTAACAAAGACATAACGCAACCCCGCCATTTCTGGGATACGTGCCTGCCATAATTCTACAATCTTTTGGGTGCGAATATCACGCGTTTCGCTGGAGGTCAGTTCTACCCAGACGACACCACGCTCATCGCCTTGTGAAATACCTGTCGTGCCGACTTGCGTAAAACGTGTTTGCACCAAACTATTGCGGGTGCCACCCAACTCTATCTCTACCTCGTCAAGGGTTTGCTCCACACGGCGCAACCCCGCCAAAGTTTCAGCGCGTGCTGTGCCCGGCTGGAAAAAAACATAAGCTTGTATCACTTCGCCTTCGGGCGAGGGGAAAAAGCGGAACGCCAAACGCCCTGATGCTAAAATGCCAATACAGATAATCAACACCGCTAGACCTGTCGCCAATGTCGCATAACGATTATCATAGCATTTGCCGACAAACGCCCGAAAGCGCCCTTGTCTGAATTCCTCAAACCACTGTAGGAAATCTTTGCGCCAGCCATCGCGAGGCGGTTTCACCTTATCTAATGTATGGCTTAAATGACCCGGTAAGACAAAAAAACATTCCACCAATGACGCAATCAACACACAAAATAAGACAAGCGGGATAGGGCGCACGATTTGCCCAAATGTATCATCAACCACCAGCATCGGTAAAAATGCCGCCAATGTCGTGAGTGCCGCCGCTATAATCGGGATTGTCATACGCCGTGCCGCGCCTTCTGACGCACTGCGCGCATCCCCGCCCGCCTCGTGCAAAGTGGAGGCGTGTTCGCCAACCACCACCGCATCATCAACAATGATACCAACGGTCATAATCAAAGCAAACATGGTGAGCATATTAATGCTCATCCCCAGCATGAGCATCGCCGCAAAAGTCGCCAACATGGAAGCCGGAATACCAGCCGCTACCCAAAAGGCAATGCGCCCATTCAAAAATAAAAACAACACCAGCATAACCAATATCATACCGCCCACACCATTATAGAGTAACACATTGATACGTTGGACTATCTTATTGGCTTGCACATCAAATATTTTTACCTCTAATGTCGGGGGTAAGGTCGGGCGCACATTTGATAAATAATCACGGATAGTGCGGGTCGTCACCAGCGCATCAGAGGTTTTACTGCGCTGGACGGTGAGCCTGATAGCACGGTTATTGCCCTGATAGCCCTCGCTTTGCGCGGAATCATAATTCTCATAAACATGAGCGACATCACCCACTTGCACTTGTCTGCCATTGGCGGTGGTGCGTAAATCTATGGCTGCCACTTCTTCTGCCGTCATCGCCAGACCGACTGCCCGCACTTGTTGCTCTACCGCACCACGCAATGTGCCGCCCGGCGTGTCTAGCGAAGAATTATTGATACGCATAGCAATATCGCTGACCTCTAACCCATAACGGCGCAATTGCGAGGGGCGCACCTCTACCCAAATCTCTTCATCACGCAAACCAGTGAGCGTGATTTTATCTACCCCCGCCGCTAGTAAGCCATCACGGATTTTTTTCGCATGCGCTCGTAAAGCGCGTTCTTCTAAATCACCCGATATTAAAATGGACGCCACCTCTTCATAAAATGTTTCCTGCGCTATGATGGGGCGCTCTGTATCTTGGGGTAAGGTATCTATCGCATTGATTGCCGCTTCAACATCGCTGACCGCCTTTTGCATATCGGCATCGGACAAAAACTCTATCGTGATTGTCGCAAAGCCTTCGCGCGAACGCGAGCGCAACTCCTTCACGCCATCAATATAGCGCACCTCTGGCTCTATAATGGCGACAACATTGGTATCAATATCTTGCGCACTTGCCCCCGCCCATTGCACACTAACAGTGATGATATTAACCTCAACAGTCGGGAAAAATTGCGTGTTTAACTTGCTGATGCCAAACAGCCCCGCCATTATCATACCGATAAAAAGAAGATTGGCAGCATTCTTATGACGCGCAAAAACTTCTATCAGGGGGGGGAGGAAATTCATGGGGGGTGTCGTTCCAAAAACTTATTGCTTGGGGGTTTGTGCGAGGGTGGGAGGGGCGGCAATAAGCACCGCCACACCCGCCGCCGCTTCATTAAAACGTGTCAGCAAGATATTTTTGCCATCAGAAATAGTGCC
>JAAOIL010000151.1 GCA_015163825.1 Alphaproteobacteria bacterium
GAAACATTAAGTGCCTCTGTCGCCGCAACAACACAAGAAGGGAGAGCATAAATAATGCTGACACTTCTCATTACTTATTTTGATTTAAATATACCGGGTGCAAATCTGTTTTCGTATATCACTTTTCGTGCTGGTGGCGCGGTGGTTACGGCATTGCTTTTAAGTTTTATATTTGCGCCGCGTCTCATTAGAATCTTGCGTGGCTATCAAATAACAGGGCAACCGATAAGAGAAGACGGACCCCCCTCACATCTAACCACCAAAGTTGGCACACCAACAATGGGGGGGTTATTGATATTATTGGCGGTGGCGATATCGGCTCTGCTTTGGGGTGATTTAGCAAACCCCTATCTATGGGTGGTGTTGGCGGCGACATTGGCTTTCGGGCTTATTGGCTTCACCGATGATTATCTTAAATTACGCAGTGCCAGCGTCTATGGTGTGTCGGGTAAAATCAAACTGCTCTGCGAAGGATTGGTGGCGGCAGTCATCGTCTATGTTATTACAACTTTGCTTCCCGCCCCTTTGGCATTTAGTTATGCTGTGCCATTCGCAAAAGATATTCTTGTGCCGTTGGGATCTGTCTTATTTATTATGGCGGGTGTATTCGTGATTGTCGGCACATCAAATGCCGTTAATCTAACCGATGGATTAGACGGCTTGGCAATCGTTCCCGTGATGATTGCCATTGGCAGTTTCGGCTTCATTGCTTATGTCGTTGGCAATGTTATTTTCGCCGATTATTTGCAGCTCCATTATGTGTCGGGCACGGGGGAGTTGGCTATTTTCTGTGGCGCTATCATCGGGGCAGGGCTTGGGTTTCTCTGGTATAACGCCCCGCCCGCCGCCGTCTTTATGGGTGATACAGGTTCGCTGGCTTTGGGCGGCGCTTTGGGTACAATCGCTATCGCCACCAAACACGAAATCGTCCTCGCCATTATCGGGGGGTTGTTCGTGCTAGAGGCGGTGTCGGTGATAGTGCAAGTGGTATCGTTTAAGATAACAGGTAAGCGGGTGTTTGCGATGGCACCGCTTCATCATCATTTTGAGCAACGTGGATGGGCAGAATCAACTATTGTCATCCGCTTTTGGATAATCTCTGTTGTGCTGGCTCTTATCGGGCTCGCCACTTTGAAATTGCGGTGAGGTAGAGCAATGATAGAACTCCCAAAACTAGAAGGTGAAACAGCGATATTCGGGCTAGGTCGTTCGGGCATAGCGGCGGCGCAAGCGTTGTTGGCATCGGGTAATGATGTTGTCGCTTGGGACGACACACCCTTGCGCGACCATAATGATATTCCCTCGCGGGATTTAACAAAAGATTTCGGCACCCCTGCAAGATTATTACTTGCGCCGGGTGTACCGCCTTCGCACCCCATCGCCCAAGCAGCACACAAGGCGGGGGTGAAGATTATCGGTGATATGGATTTATTCCAACTAGCGCGAAACCAAATGGATAATGTTTGCGTCATCGGTATCACTGGCACGAATGGTAAATCAACAACGACAGCCCTTGTGCATCATATCTTAAGCGAGAATGGGTGGGCGGTGCAAATGGGTGGCAATATCGGCACAGCCGTTTTGTCTTTAGATATGCCTTCTGATAAAAAAACAGCCTATGTATTGGAACTCTCTTCTTACCAGTTAGAACTAGCACAAGATTTTTATGCTGATATTGGCGTGTGGTTAAACCTCACGCCCGATCACCTCGCCCGCCATAACACAATGGAAAATTATGCGGCGGCTAAGGCGAAATTATTTGCGTCCCCTGAAAAAATGCAAGCGGTGATTATCGGGTGCGATGATGACTATGGCACAGCCATCGCTGACACATTAAACACGCACCCTCAACTGATACGTTTTTTCACCAGCACCGCAGACATAGAGGGTGCATCATACGAACTCGGCTTTGATGGCACACATCTTTTACATAACAACAAAGCCGTTATGGATATGACACAAACTTATGCTTTGCGTGGTGTGCATAATGCCCAGAATGCGGCGGCTGCTTATGGTGTAGGGCTGGTGCTAGGGTTATCGCCTGACTCTATGGCAGTCGCTCTCACAGATTTTGCGGGTCTGGCACATCGTATGCAGCCTGTGGCGCAATATAAGGGGATTGATTTCGTCAATGATAGCAAGGCGACCAATAGTGAGGCGACGCGTTGTGCGCTTGCTGCTTTGCACAATATATATTGGATTGCGGGTGGTCGTGCCAAAGACAAAACCCCAGAGGCATCTTTGGCGGGGCTTGATACATATTACGGCAACATCACCCATGCTTATTTAATAGGGGAAGCGGCGACAGGGTTTGCCACGACCCTCGCCCCCTATATGCCTTGCACCATTGCGGCTTCCCTCAATGAGGCAGTTGATAAAGCCGCGCAAGATGCACAAGACGAAACGCAACCCCCAAAACAGGCGACGATATTATTATCCCCTGCTTGTGCTTCGTTTGATCAGTTCACAGATTTTGAAGCACGCGGCGATGCGTTCATAGCGGCAGTTCATGCGTGGATAGCGCAACAGGAAGTGGGGGCATAATGGCAAGATTATTCTCGCGCACGGATAAGCGGTTTTGGTCGCAATGGTGGTATACCGTAGACCGCCAGATGATAACACTTGTGGCATTGTTATTTGCTTGTGGCGCCATTATGGCGTTTGCGGCGTCTCCCTCTGTTGCGGAAAGCATTGGCAGGGGCGGATATTATTTACTCTATAAACAGATAGCATTTTTATCTTTGGCATTTGTGGCTTTCATTGGTGTTTCTATGTTGCCGCCTCGTGCCATAAAACTTTTAGCGGTGCTTATGTTTGTAGGCGCGGTGGTTGGTTTGGCGCTAACATTATTCGCAGGCACCAGCATAAAAGGCGCGACGCGTTGGATAATCATTGCGGGTGTATCGGTGCAACCAGTGGAGTTCATCAAACCTGCTTTTGCCGTTGTTATGGCATCTTTGCTGGCGGGGCATTGTCACACGATTAACAAGCACACACTCGCTGCCACTGGTTTATTGGCATTGGTGGTGTTGCTCTTATTTGCGCAACCCGATATCGGGCAGAGTGCCTTATTGATATTCCTTTGGGGCGGGATATTCTTCCTCGCGGGTGGTTCTATGCGCATTATATCTACGCTTGTTATTGCGGGTATGGGGCTGGCTATGTATGCGTATTATAACATCGCGCATTTTCACAATCGCATAAATTTATTCTTTGATCCCTCCAGTGGCAATAGTTATCAAATTGATAAAGCGATGGATGCCATTCGCGGTTCTGGCTTCACAGGCACAGGGCTTGGCGAGGGACAAGTGAAATCGTTTTTACCCGATGCCCATTCCGATTATGTTTTCGCGGTGGTGGCAGAGGAAGTTGGGCTTATCGGTGGTGTTTTCGTTATGGGACTTTTCTTATGGCTTATCTATCTTGCCTTTTCTCGTATTCGTTATGAAACCGAACATTGGGTGCAGTTAAGTGCTGGCGCTCTTATTTCTTTATTTGGATTGCAAGTGTTTTTAAACCTTGCGGTCAATTTGAATATCTTACCCCCTAAAGGTATGACACTTCCCTTTATCTCTTACGGCGGCTCCTCCCTTTTAGCCTCCGGCGTCGGTATGGGAATGTTGGTTGGTCTCACACGCAAACGCATTGCGTCTGCTGCAAGATCGCCAGCTTCCCATACCGCCTTTGCGCCGAACAAAATATCTGGAGGCATATTATGAGAACCGCACCAATCATCTTACTCGCGGCGGGTGGCACGGCAGGGCACATGTATCCTGCGTCTGCTCTGGCGAGGCAGTTGAAAACTGAAGGCTATACCCCACATCTGGCGACAGATAAACGTGGTCTGCAATACATACAAAAACTAGAATCTATGGTGGTGCATAAACTCCCTGCCGCTACGATATTCGGTAAGGGCATAATGGCAGTGCCACTAAAACTCATTACATTGGGGGCATCTTTTGTGGCATCAATTTATTTACTGGTGCGATTGCGCCCGCAAGCGGTGGTGGGGTTTGGGGGTTATCCTTCTTTTGCGCCCGCTATGGTGGGTTTGTTGTTGGGTAAGCGTGTTCTCATACACGAACAAAATGCGGTATTGGGTCGTGCCAATCGGGTGCTGGCGATGTTGGGGGCGAAACTTGCTACAAGTTTCCGCCAGACAAAACATATTCCCCCGCAAACGCGCAGACGTTTTACGGGTAATCCTATTCGCCAAGATATAGAGATGGCAGCCCTTGCACCCTATCCCGATCCCTCAACGACACCTTTTCAGATATTAATCTTTGGGGGTAGTCAGGGGGCGCAAGTTTTATCGCAGATTATACCGCAAGCCTTATGTGCTTTGCCGCAAGATTTACGCATACGTATTCGCATTGTGCATCAGGTCGCAGAGCAAGATATGCAAGAGACACAAAACGAATATAAAGCGGGTAGTATTGACGCAAACATTAAAACATATTTTGACGATATGCCTATGCAGATGCGCGCGGCACATTTGGTTATTTGTCGGGGGGGGGCATCGACAATCGCAGAACTTACAGCACTTGGGGTGCCAGCGATTATTGTGCCCTTGCAGAATTCCCTAGACCAAGATCAATCTTATAATGCACAAGCCCTCGCCAGAAGCGGGGCGCAGATAATACCGCAAAATGAGTTATCGCCAGATTCTATCGCCACTTCCATAGAAGGTTTTATGCGTAATCCCGAAAGGTTGCACGATGCGGCGGCGGGGGCGAAATCTTTGGGCGTGACTGATGGGGCGTCTCGCTTGGGTGATTACTTACATCAATTGGTGCAACACAAAACGGAACGCCCTCTTTACCATGATGCTGTGCAAAGTTTTTGTGGCGATGGTGCTGTGCATATTATCGGCATAGGCGGCATAGGTATGAGTGGCATTGCAGAAATCCTCGTCAATGCGGGGTGTGTGGTGCAGGGTAGTGATATTGCCAGCAATGCCAATACGGCGCGATTAGAAAAACTGGGCGTTACGATTTTCATCGGGCATAGCGGCGCGCACATTGTGAAAAATAAAGTCTCTATGGTTACGCATTCGCCAGCGATACAGGCGGATAATCCAGAGTTAGTGGCGGCGCAAGATGCACAGATTAACATTGCAAATCGTGCCGCTATATTGGCGGCGATAATGCAACACTCGCCGACAATAACCATCGCTGGCACACATGGCAAGACGACCACCAGTGCGTTGGTGGCGGCGATACTCACGCGCGCGAAGTTTGACCCGACTATAATTAGTGGCGGCATAATGGGCGCGTATAATAGCAATGTGCAGTGTGGCAATGGTGATTGGCTGGTGGTGGAGGCAGATGAAAGCGATGGCACATTCGTGCATTTGCCTAGCACGATAGGGGTCGTCACTAATATAGAGCCCGAACATTTGGAACATTATGGTGATATGGAAACATTGCTTGCGGCGTTTTCTGATTATCTAAATGCCATACCTTTTTTCGGAGGCGGTGTTGTGTGTGCCGATGATGATAATATTCGTAACCTTATAAAAGACATAAACCATTGCCCTCTCATTTCTTATGGGGCGCACGAGACGGCAAATATCCGTGCCATTAACCACACAATAATTGGGGCGCATCAGCGTTTTGATATTGAGGTGCGTCTCAAAGATAGACAAACACAAATCAAAGATATTATTTTGCCTATGGCGGGGCAACATAATTTGCAAAACACATTGGCGGCAGTGGCTGTTGCTTTCGCATTGGATGTCACGGAAAAAGATATTCGCCATGCGTTGCGAAATTTCAAAGGCGTTGATAGACGCTTCACACATATTGGGCGTGTGCAAGGCATAGATATTTATAATGATTATGCCCACCACCCAACAGAGATAGCGGCAACATTAGCGGCGGCAAAAACGATTACCCAAAATCGGCAGGGCAGAGTGATTGCGGTGGTGCAACCGCATCGCTATAGCCGTTTGCATCGTTTATTTGCGCAGTTTGCGGCAAGTTTTACAGATGCCGATGAGGTGATTATTTTACCCGTCTATGCGGCAGGCGAAACCCCGATAGAAGGGGCAGATAGCACGGCACTTGCTTCCGCTACCAATAACAATGCTTCGCTAAATGCACAGGCGACAACGGCAGAAGATTTAGCCGCCCTTTTACAAGGCATAGCCCAAAGTGGGGATATTATTGTGTGTATGGGGGCGGGTGATATTGCCCAAATAGCCCACACTCTACCGCAACATTTGGAAGGGGGTCTGCGATGATTGCCACAGCACACCAGCCTTGCACTCTATTATCGCGTCTGCCGAATGTGCGTGGTCGTTATGATGAAAATGCTCTCCTCGCCGCTATGTGTTGGTTCAAAGTTGGGGGGGCGGCAGATATTATCTATGTCCCTGCCGACACCGAAGATCTTGCAGATTTTCTTGCGAATGTGCCGTCTGATATTCCGCTCACGCTTTTTGGGGCGGGTTCAAATGTGTTGGTGCGTGATGGCGGGGTGCGTGGTGTGTGTATTAAACTTATGGGTGGCTTTGCCCAATTGCACCAGCAGGAGGATTTGATTTATGCGGGTGCTGCTGTGCCCGATGTCAAGATTGCGCGCGCCGCTGCCGATTGGTCTCGCACGGGGCTAGAATTCTATCGTGGTATTCCCGGCACTTGTGGGGGGGCGATAGCGATGAATGCGGGGGCGTATGGCAGCGAGACTTGTGATGTTCTGGCTTATGTTGATGCGTTAGATAAACGAGGGCGCCATATTCGCCTCACACCCGATGATTTCAAATTTGCCTATCGCTATAATGGCTATAGTGATTTTGCTCTTTATATTGGGGCGGCTTTTCACACGACAGCAGGTGATGCGACACAGATAAAAGAAACAATGGATGCCATCGCCACAGAGAGAGGCGACAGCCAACCGATAAAATCACGCACAGGCGGTAGCACTTTCAAGAATCCGCGCAATCAAAAAGCGTGGCAGTTAATAGACGATGCAGGGTGTCGTGGTTTGCGCAATGGCGGGGCGCAAATATCGGAGCAACATTGCAATTTCCTCATCAATCATGGCGAGGCATCGGCGCTAGATTTAGAAACACTAGGTGAAACCACCCAAGCAAGAGTGCAGACCCAAAGCGGCATCACATTAGAGTGGGAAATCAAACGAATAGGTGAGGCGATATGAATAATGACACACATATTGCGGTTTTGATGGGTGGCTGGTCACCAGAGCGTGAGATAAGTTTGCTTTCGGGCGCGGGCGTTGCTGCGGCGTTGCGTGAGTGTGGTTATCGTGTCAGCACGATAGATGTGGCGCATAATTTACCAGAGCAATTAGCGCAAACCAAACCAGATATTTGTTTTAATGCTTTGCATGGTGTTGGCGGCGAAGATGGTGCGGTGCAGGGTGTGTTGGAAGTGTTGCAAATACCTTACACACATTCGGGTGTGCGGGCGTCTGCTTTAGCGATGGATAAGCATTTGTCTAAACAGATATTTGCGGCGGCAGGTTTGCCTGTTGCGGCTTCTGTCTTGCTTAATGGCAAAGCGGTGCAAGACCACCCCATGCCACCGCCTTATGTTGTGAAGCCGACCAATCAGGGCTCTAGCGTTGGTGTAGAGATTGTGCAAATCGGGGAAGATTTGCCGCCCTCTTTGCAAGCGGGTGGCTGGTCGTATGACAGCCCAGCAATGATAGAGGCGTATATTGCGGGGCGCGAACTCACTTGTGCGGTGCTAGATAATGCCCCGACAGGTGTTATGGAAATTCTACCTATCGCCTCCAACACATTTTACGATTACCGCGCGAAATATGATGAGGGTGGTTCGCAACACCATATACCAGCAGATATTTCTGCGTCATTGTTGGCGCAAGTGCAAGATGTGTCGGTGCAAGCGCATAAATTATTGGGCTGTCGTGGGGCAAGCCGTGCCGACTTCCGCTACGACTCCGACAAAGACGGGCTGATATTATTAGAGATAAACACACAGCCCGGTATGACAGAACTTTCCCTCGTGCCAGAAATGGCAGCAGCGCAGGGCATGACCTACACAGATTTAGTAAAATGGATGGTGGAGGATGCGTCATGTCAAAGGTAAATAAAAAAGTGAATAAAAAGCCCTCATTATTCGTGCGCCTAATCTCTAATTTAATTGGGGCGCTATTATATATCCC
>JAAOIL010000152.1 GCA_015163825.1 Alphaproteobacteria bacterium
GCGCCATCCTCATCGCCACAGATGAAGCGGGGGCATCTTATGCAGAAACCTTCACTTTTGCGGTGGATGCGCCTTTCATTATCACGGCTGTAGATTCGCTTACGATAAACGAAGATAGCGCCGTTAGATTTGGCACTGCTCGTATATGGGCGGATCTAGGCGGCAGTGAAACGGCAACATTATTATTATCGGCAGAGCACGGCTCGCTTTCTTATGCAGGGTTTCGCAGGGATACATCCTCCTCTCTTACTTATGAATATTTTGCGCCCTATATTTATTCTAGTGGCGATATTGCAATTCCACCTGCTGGCAGATCTAATGGCGGCAAAACACTTCAAATAAGTGGGGTTAATGCGGCGGATTTATCATCAATACTTTCCACACTCACCTATACCCCAGACGCAGATTATAATGGCGACGATGCCATCACAATCGGGTTGGCTGATGGCGCAAAATCGCTTACAGAGACGGTGGCGGTCATCATCAATCCTGTTAATGATGCCCCGTCCGATATTGGTTTCACGTCACATCCAGATTATGCGCCGAACTTTGTGCTAAATTTTGCTAGCAATACCCTTGAATTGGGCAGATTTGACGCTGTCAATTTTGAATTGGGTAGGTTTGGTGGCATAGATGTGGATTCGAGCCTATATGATATACACTACACCCTAAGCGAAGATAGCTCTGATGGCGTCTCACTTTTTAGAAATGAATACTTGCCCGTAGGGATATTGCTATTCAATGGTGATGTTACAGGTTACACGGATGGACAGCAAATCACCGCAACTATTATTGCTACAGATAACCACGATGCCTCTTATGAGAAAACTTTTACTTTCACAATAGAAAATCCACCACCACCCAACCAAGCCCCGACCGATATTATTTTAATCTCAAATATCCATCATTCAGATTTTACCATGACCCCCGACGGCAGCACTCTCTTTTTGGGTATTCTGCACGCCGTTGATGCGGATTCTAATGTAAGGTATATACGCTACACCCTCAGCGATGACAGCGACGATGGCTTTTCATTTTATAGTGAGGGCGGAAAATTATTGCAATTCAATGGTGATGCTGCAAATTACACACATGGGCAACAACTATCCGCAACGATTATCGCCACAGATAGTCACGACAACTCTTATTCAAAAACTTTTACCTTCACAATAGACAACCCGCCCAATCAGGCCCCGACCGACATTATTTTCATGCCAAATAGCCATCATTTAGATTTTGAGATTACCCCCGACGGCGGGAATATCTTTTTGGGTCTTCTGCGTGCCGTTGATGCGGATTCTAATCCAAGATATATAAGCTACACCATCAGCGATGACAGCGATGATGGTTTTAATGGGCGCGGCAGATTATTGCAATTCAATGGTGATGCTGCAAATTACACACATGGGCAACAACTATCCGCAACGATTATCGCCACAGATAGTCACGACAACGCATATTCAAAAACTTTTACCTTCACAATAGACAACCCATCCAATCAGGCCCCGACCGACATTATTTTCACGCCAAATAGCAGTTATGTAAATTTTGAGGTGGCTCCCGTTGGTGATACAGTTTCATTGGGTAAAATAAAAGCTGTAGATGCAGATTCTGATTATATACGTTACACCCTTGCCGAAGACAGCGATGGCGGTTTTTCAATCCATACTAGCAGGTTGTCCGGAATAAGATTGAAATTTGATGGTGATGAAGCAGATTATGCGGATAACGAAGAAATATCCGCCACTGTTATTGCTACAGACCGACACGGCGCCTCTTATTCCGAAACTTTTACCTTCACAATAGACAACCCACCCAATCAGGCCCCGACCGATATTGACTTGCGAATTACAGAAGAAAGTGGCGGTTATGTGTTTTTTCCAACAGGTATGTTTATTGAACTGATATTCATACCAGATGTGGGTGCAGATGATATTAATGAATTTTCACTCTTGTATGCTTATTCATATGGTGATTTCGGTTTTGATACCCCACTAGTTTTCAGTTCTGAATATGCAATACCCTTTGAGGAAACTAAAATTTTGTTGGGCGAACTTTTGGTTACAGATTCAGACAATGATGATACACACACATTCGCAATTAATGGTGATAGTGATGGCAGATTTTCAATTGAAGATGGGCTGCTCTATGTCGTATATAACGACACCTCATTTTACGATTATTTCTTGCGTAACGGCCCCACACAATATTTTAATGGTTATGAGGGGGCTGAATATTCCGCCTTTGAACGTATGATAGAGTATATTGACCCTTACTTTGCCGCACAGCGCAACGATATCAGCGTCACCATAACGGATGTTGAAGGTGAAACCTATACTGAAACTTTGATTGATATCCTCTAAAACCTTTAATCAGTGCCGCCGACGGTTAGCCCATCAATGCGCAGGCTGGGTTGTCCCACGCCTACAGGCACACCTTGTCCGGCTTTGCCGCAAGTGCCGATGCCTTCATCTAGTTTCATATCGTTGCCTATCATAGATATGCGCCCCATCACTTCGGGGCCGCTACCGATAAGGGTGGCACCTTTCACAGGCGCGCCCAGTTTGCCGTCTTTTATTTGATAGGCTTCCGTGCAAGAGAACACGAATTTACCAGAGGTTATATCCACTTGTCCCCCCCCGAAGGATGCGGCATATATGCCGTCTTTCACGCTGGCTAGAATCTCGTCTGGTTCGTGTTCCCCGCCTAACATATATGTGTTGGTCATGCGCGGCATGGGTTGGCAAGCGTAATCTTCGCGTCTGCCATTGCCTGTGGCGGGCACCCCCATCAATCGTGCATTCAGGCGATCTTGCATATATCCTTTCAGCACCCCGTCTTCTATCAGGATGTTTTTTTGTGTGGGTGTGCCTTCGTCGTCTATGGTGAGAGAGCCTCGTCTATCGGGCATTGTGCCGTCATCTATCACGGTCACGCCTTTGCTTGCCACTTGTTCGCCTATGCGGTTAGAGAATATGGATGTTTCCTTGCGATTAAAATCGCCTTCTAGTCCGTGTCCTACGGCTTCGTGTAGCAATATGCCGGGCCAGCCAGCGCCTAGCACGACATCCATTTCCCCGGCGGGTGCGGGTATGGCATCTAGGTTTATGACGGCTTGTCGTAGGGCATCATCAACTTGGCTTTTCCAGTTTTCGGGGGCTATCCATTTTGTGTATGCGGCTCTGCCGCCTCTGCCGCTGTGTCCGCTTTCTAGGCGGTCGCCTTCGCCCACCACGATAGATACATCCAGCCGCACGAGGGGGCGCACATCAAATACGGGTTCGCTATCGGCGCGGATAATCCCGATGGCTTGCCATTCCCCTGCCAGCGATACAGATACTTGTCGCACTCTGTTATCGCGTTTTCGGGCGTATGCGTTTATCTCTTCCAGCAGTTTTGCTTTATCGGTAAAGGCGGCGCCATCTAGGGGGTTGTCGCCCACATATAGGGGCGCGGCGAGGGGGGCTGGCATTTGCAGATTAGTATCGGTGCTGAAGGAATGCCCTGCCAATACGGGCGCAAGGCTAGCGGCGGCGCGTTGCAAAGCGTCGGGGCTCAGCTGTGTGGCATGGGCATAGCCGACAGCCTCTCCACATATTGCGCGTAATCCAAAGCCTTGTGTCGTATCAAAACTGGCGGCGCGCAATCGGTTATCATCAAAGGAGAAGGCTTCGGATAAAGTATATTCCAAAAACAACTCGCCATCATCGGCATCACGCAAGGCATTTTGGGTGAAGGCTTGGGCGCGTGCCAAATCCACCTCGCTGGCGGCAAAGAATATGTCTTGGGGTCTATCCATGCGGCTCACTATGCCGCCCAAATGGCTTTGGCGCAACCCCCACCTTGCTCCCAGCGTGATTTTTTCTGTAAATTCAAGGGTTAATAAATAATGAAAAATGTTGAATAAAGAGTCAATTTGAGTTATATTTTACACAAGGAGGATAAGGCTATAGAAAAAAAAGAAACAATGGTAGCCGCGATCGGGGCTTATCAAAATCAGAGTACAAGTTGGCAGGCGCAAAATCTTGTTGACCTTGTGAATATCTATTTCAATTTTGATATTTATGATAACTTTGATCGCATCAACACACATTATCTGGGTGTGTATGTTCGTGCGGGTGATTTTCTTAATGCTACAACGACTTCCGTTGCGGGGTATGCTTTTACAATTACTTATCAACCGCATTTACCTTCTGCAACAGAAGTTGCCGCTACTTTAAGTTATCGCTACACAGGCGAACCCGACACACCTATTGCACCCGCACCAGAAGGCGGAGCGACAGGGGCGGTTATTCCAGATGATGATGGCGTTCCAGCATCTCCACCGCCACCGCCACCGCCGCCACCGCCACCGCCGCCGCCACCGCCACCTCCAGCAGAAGAAGACACAGGAATTCCGCCTGCAAACAATAACGGCGATGATGATGGTTTGCCGCCTGCAAACACAGATGCGGGTAATGTGCCCAATGATGGTGCAGATGAAATCAATCCCCCTGATGAGGGTGAGGACGATGATGATGGCGCACCCTCTGATACTACCTCTGATACTACCTCCGATAATACAGATGCGGGTAATGTGCCTAATGATGGCGCAGATGAAATCAACCCCCCTGATGAGGGTAAGGACGATGATGATGGCGCTCCACCGCCGCCGCCACCGCTTCCGCCAGAAGAGAAAACAACAAAACCAGTTGCGCCGCCTCCTGCGCCCGAACCACCAGCGCCACCGCCACCGCCACCGCCACCAGCACCAAAACCAGATATGATAGATGTTGTTATAGCGGGGGACAGGTTAATAACGACTTTCATCGTGTCTGACGAGGACAATCCGGAACACGCTTTTGGTCAAAACGAAATCAGCCTCACCGATGATAGGTTTTATTTGGTCTTTAAGGAATACAGGTTTGATGCGGAAGAAAACACTTATAAGCATTATTGGGAGATTTATGTCCATGAGGGATCAGTTTTCGACCACGAGCAAGAGCCCGTTGTCATTTTTGATATACGTGCAGATTCCAGCCCCACTTTATCGGATGAGGCAAGCCATGACACGGTATCCCTAGCCGTAAATATAAATGTGACAGACCACAATGAAGCGCCGCTAGATATAGAGCTGACAGATGTGGTAGAGGGCAATATCATAAAGGCAGTCGCTGGCACCCGCATTAAACTGGCGGAGCTAACAGGCACAGACCCAGATGCCATAGATGACGACCCCCTAACAGGCGATGTTGAAAATAACTTTGGGGAATATAAATTCTCTATCGGCGCAGACAGCAGCGATGGCTTCTCTGTTTCTTATACGAAAAATGGCAAAGCCTTCCTTTATTTTGAAGGCACAGCCGCAGACCTCGCCCTTATCAATCGCCTATCGGTAGATATAGTGATGACAGATAATGTCGGTGCCGCCGCCGAAGACCGCCTTTCATATAATGAGAGATTTTTCTTTGACATAGACCACGACCTCACCCTTGAAGCCCCTGATAGTGTGAATAGCTGGAATAGTTATATACTTGGAGGAAGCAATTCCATAGATGTATCGGGTGCCGATGGGGCTTTGCTCACCGTCACACTAGCGGCAACATCGGGTATTTCGCTTTCCACGAAGCAGATAGGTGATTTTGCGACAGAAAGTACCCTTAATCCAATTACAGGAAAACACGAGCTAATTTTCATTGATGTAGATGAGCACGATTTATCTGCTTTATTGAAAGGTTTGTCGCACGACTATTTGGAAAATATATATGATGCTGAAAACCTTCAAAGAACAGCAGATTTATTAGAAATCAGCGTCTCTGATGGCACAGTTACAAAAACCGCAGACATTACAATTGTGGGATATCCTTTAATAATTTCGCTTCGTGACGTCTCTATAGAGATAGATTCGCGTTTATACTTCAGTACAAATATTGAAACAAAAAGTATAATAGATAATACAGTAGAAGGTGGTATTTTTTATGAGTTCAGTCTGACCTATATTTCTGATTCTGGTTTTGCTATTTATAATGTGCGGAATGATGAGGGAAATGTTGTATTCAATTTATATGAAAAGTATCAAGAACTTGTCGGCGGAGGAATTTACCACCATGGGGATTATAATGATGCGTACAGATCTCATACAATTGGAGAGATCGTAAATGGTGATGACGGTATTACTACTCTAACTTATGAAAGTGCATTTGGTGCAATGCATACAAATTTATCAAACGGGTCACATTATATTACCATTGAGGGCGCAGTTAATTCTAATGGAGAAACTCCACCTCCCCCTATTCGCACCGATACTAGTTTCCATGCAAATTATGGTGGAGTAAACAGTATCGCCCCCTACATAAATATTGAAAATCTAATAGGGTCAGCCTATGGGGACACACTCATTGGCAACAGAGACGCTAACCGAATAGATGGTGGCAATGGCGGTGATGACATATTAACAGGTGGAGCGGGGCGTGATATTTTCGTGGTGGAACTAGGCACGGGTAAAGGACACGACACCATAACAGATTGGCAACGCGGCGTAGATAATCTCGTTGTGCGGGTGGGCGCGGAACTATCAGATTTAGCCGCCGCCTTCCAAGCGGATGTGTTGGGTGTGCGCAAGCCTGATTCGCACACGATGGAGATTTTCTTGACCGCCACCCCAGACGAAGATTATATCACCGTGCAATTTCTAGATACCATTGCCGACATCAAAAATTTTCGCGTGGCACTCGGCGGGGCAGAGCATATTGAAACCGAAGTTTTCACCCCTGACACGTCCCCTGATATTATCTAATTCTCTCCCCTAATTCTCTCGCCTAATTCCCCCAATCCCCACTCCCAAACTTCCACCCAATCCCCTCATTATATATGCGAACCATATATGAAGGCATCTTGTCGCAGGGGGTGCATTTTTTCTATAAAAAGAGTATAAGAGAATCAGCAACACCTTAAATCTCATAGGGAGAATAAATATGAGGCGGATTTTATTATTTTCAGGACTTTTTCTTGGTCTAGGCGCAGTTTTAGCGGCATTCGGTATTGGGGTAATTGGGGGAGGAAGCGCGGCATTGGCGGCTCAACCAGAGCCATGGCAGTGGACGTTTCAGCCATCCGCCACCCCTGTTATGGAGAATGTTACGCAATTCAATAATTTCCTACTTTATGTTGTCACCATCATTACATTATTTGTGTTTGGTTTGATGGGTTATACGATGTGGCGGTTTCGGGCGTCGGCTAACCCA
>JAAOIL010000153.1 GCA_015163825.1 Alphaproteobacteria bacterium
ATCCTTCGCCTCCTTGAAGGAGTCTTTACCACTGACGAGCACTTCTTCTATGTCGCTGTCGTAAATATCGCGAATGCAACGGCGAATAAGATTGCCTTCCTCATGCACCAAAGAGGGGGCAGTGCTGACGACGGTTTTATCACGGACACTATCCCATAATTGCGTGAGATATTTCCAATCGCGTTTGATTTCTGCTGTGGTGCGACCACTGCCAGCCGTGCGCACGATTAAGCCCATACCCTGCGGCACATCTAATTTAGAGACCGTGTCTTTCAACTTCTTGCGGTCAGAGGCACTGCTGATACGGCGAGAAATACCACCGCCTCTAGCCGTATTCGGCATCAACACACAATAGCGACCCGCCAGAGATAGGTAAGTCGTCACAGACGCCCCCTTATTTGAACGTTCCTCCTTCAAGACTTGAATTAGGATAATCTGGCGTGGTTTTATAACTTCCTGTATTTTGTATTTGCGAATAAGATTGCGACGCTTGCTTGCCTGTTGTGCTTCTTGTGCATCATCGCCGCCCATATCTTCTACCGATGCCTCTTCGTTGTCATTGGTGCTGTTATCGGTTTCGGCTTCTTCATCGGCGGGGTCTTTTTCTGCTTCCACCTCCTGCATCAGGGCTTCTTTATCGGCAACAGGGATTTGGTAATAGTCAGGATGGATTTCGTTAAACGGCAAGAACCCATGCCGATTGCCCCCGTAATCTACGAAAGCCGCCTGCAAAGAAGGTTCAATGCGGGTAACTTTCGCTAAATATATATTGCCTTTTAGTGGGGCTTTCGCCCGAGACTCAAAATCAAATTCTGCAATCTGATTGTTGTCCAATACCACGACACGGGTTTCTTCCGGGTGGTTTGCGTCTATTAACATGGTCTTCATAAAAATCTCCATTATCGGGTAGCGGCTGATGCACACCACCCATACTGAGAGAGGACACAGAAAACAGAGCAATGCTCGCCTCGCTGTGATTATGGGGGATAGGATAAACTTTTATAGGGTAATCCATACGACCTCTCATTGTTTCGAATCATTCCGCTCATCGGAAGATGCCGTATAATAAGCCTTCAAAATAAATATGCAAGCCTCTTGCTATAAGAGGCAAATGAAATGATTATAGGGTATGATTCGGCTTATTCTCATTATATTAGGTCTGGCTGTGGGGCTGGAGCCTGTCCTTGCGGCGGATATTCAAGTGCATGCGGTGCGTGTGGGCGACGATAGCAGTCGCACACGTTTGGTGGTGGAACTATCCCAGAAAGTGAAATACACGATTTTCGCTTTGGATAATCCGCGCAGGATTGTTATTAACTTGCCCCCTGTGCAGTTTCCCGAAGATGTGCCTGCCGTGTCGGGTATGGTGAAGGCGATGCGCTTTGGTCAGTTTAGTGTCACGCAAAGTCGGGTGGTGGTAGATTTAGGGGCACCCGCAAAAGTAGAACGCAACTTTATATTACCGCCCGCTTCGGGGTTTCCCCATCGCTTGGTGATAGATCTGGTGCGCACCGATGCGGCACGTTTTACAGAACAAGTGGCAGCCTATCGGTCAGCGAAATTAAAGACAGCAACAGCCGCTCGTCCTAAACCCACGCCGATTACACCAAAAGCA
The DNA here is from genome assembly GCA_015163825.1 of Alphaproteobacteria bacterium. GTDB lineage: Bacteria > Pseudomonadota > Alphaproteobacteria > RS24 > RS24 > JAAOIL01. The sequence goes on from JAAOIL010000153.1 coordinate 1,616, forward strand.
AAAAAGAGTGATAGCAAACCCACCATTGTCATAGATGCCGGACATGGCGGGGTAGATCCGGGGGCATTAGGGCGCAAGACAAAAGAAAAAAGCGTGACATTATCTTTCGCCCGCGAACTAGCAAAGCAGTTGAAGGCGACAGGGCGTTATCGTGTTTATCTCACCCGCAGTCGTGATATTTATATCCCCTTGCGCCGCCGTGTGGCGATAGCGAGAGAACGCGGTGCCAGCCTATTCATCTCTATTCATGCCGATGCGCTGGCACGAAAGAAAGTGCGGGGCTTGTCTATCTATACATTGTCCGAGAACGCCTCCGATAAAGAGGCGGCGGCATTGGCACGGAAAGAAAATCAATCCGATATTGTCGCAGGGGTGGATTTTGAAGAATACCCCGAAGCGGCAGATACATTATTGGCACTAGCGCAAAGAGAGACGAAAAATCTATCGGTGCGGTTCGCTAGTCTGGTGACAAAACGAGCCAACAAACAAACACGGCTTTTAGAACGCCCGCATCGCTTTGCGGGGTTTCGTGTGTTGAAAGCCCCCGATGTGCCATCGGTGTTGATAGAGCTCGGCTTCTTAACCAATCGCCAAGACGAGAAACAATTGCGTGCCGCCTCGTGGCGCAAGAAAGTGGCAAGCGCCTTACGCATCGCCATTGATGATTATTTCAAGGCAATTCCTATTTCTTTTTAAGAGGGGTCTTTTAAGCAAGTCTTTTTAAGACAAATCTGCTAAACTAGATTTATGCGTTATTTGAATAATATATTGGGCGTTGGTGTTACGCTATTTATTGTCGGTATGATGGTTATCGTGCTGTTGCTCTGGCAGTTAAGTCGGGGGCTGCCCGATTATACCCACCTTGCCAATTACACCCCCCCCGTGATGAGCCGTGTCCATGCGGGCAATGGCACCTTGATTGCTGAATATGCTAAGCAACGCAGATTATTCGTGCCGATACAAACCGTGCCACGCCGTGTGATTAACGCTTTTCTTGCCTCAGAGGATAAGAATTTCTACGACCATATCGGTATTGATGTGGTGGGTATTATTCGTGCCGCCATTCAAAATGTCATCAATGTCGCCACAGGCAAGCGGCTAGAGGGGGCATCAACGATTACCCAACAAGTGGCGAAGAACTTCCTGCTCAGCAGTGATGTCACGATAGAGCGTAAAATAAAAGAAGCGATATTATCGTTACGGCTAGAACGCACTTTCACAAAAGATCAGATATTGGAACTCTATTTGAACGAGATATATTTGGGCTTTGGCAGTTATGGTGTCGCCGCCGCGTCTCTTAATTATTTTAGTAAGCCCTTGAACGAACTCACCATTGCGGAGGCGGCGTATCTTGCGGCACTCCCGAAAGCGCCGAATAATTATCATCCGTTTCGCTATCGGGCACGGGCGTTATCAAGGCGAAACTGGGTCGTGGCGCGTATGCTAGAGAATGAATTTATCAATGAAACACAAGCACAAACAGCACAAGCGGCAGACCTTATTATCACCCGCCGCCCTGTTGGTGTGCACGATACAACGACAGGGCATTTCGTGGAAACGGTGCGGCGACAAATCTATGATATTTACGGACAGAGCCAACTTTATGGCGGGGGCTTATCTATCCGCACGACATTAAACACAGACTTGCAGGATATTGCTTTGCAATCGCTTCGTGATGGGCTGGAGGCGTATGATAGACGTGGTGGCTATCGGGGAGCGGTGGCAAAACTTGCCTCGTTGGACGATTGGCATACGCAATTGGGACTGGCGATAAAGCGTATTGTGCCCGATGATATTAAGCATCGGTTTTTAGCGGTGGTGTTAGAGGTTGATAGGGCGAAAGCGACAATAGGCTTGCACCACACGCCAGAGGTAGCGATTATTGCCCTTGATGATATGAAATGGGC
>JAAOIL010000154.1 GCA_015163825.1 Alphaproteobacteria bacterium
AACAAAGCCCAAAAAACGAACATTATCTAGTCCTTGCTCTAATCCCTGCTCTTGCGCTTGTCGTTGCAGATTATGCGCCTCCGCCCCTGCCCCCGCAAGAACGAGTTGATGAGGTGCCCCCCGCATCGCTTCCAACAGGAAATGTAAGCCCTTATAATAACGCATCACCCCCGTAAATAAAAAGAAACGTGGCGGCAGTTGCGGTTGCCATTTTGCTATCGCCGCTTTATCGGGCGTTGCTAAACCTCCCTCTGCCAGCCCGTACGGAATGACTTGCACTTTATCCGCATATTTTTGTAAAGCTGCACTGCTTTTTTGCAAATTAGGGGAGGCAACGGTAATAACATCGGCAGTAGAAAAAAACCGATGCATAATTGGTTTATAAAATTGTAGCAAAATGCGTTGGCGAACAATATCGGAATGATAACTAATTATGAGCGGCTTATTTGCGCCACTGATCAGATGTAATATATCTGCAAAAGGATTGGGGAAATGCAAATGAATAATATCCGCCTCTTGTGCCAGTCGCCGATATGCCGCTATCGCTTCCCACGAAAAAGCAGTTGAGGCAAGCCGCAAGTTTTCACGCACCTGCACGACCTTATAGCCATCCATAGTAATGGGGGCGACACTTGGTTGCGCGGTGCAAGTAAGTACGGTGTTTTCTACGCCTAATGCTGCGGTGGCACGGCAGATATTATCCAAAACCACCTCCACCCCGCCCATAGAAGCAGGCAAGGCATCTTTATAAAAATGTAAAACTTTAATCATTATCGGCGATATTGGCGTGGTATTTTTGAATAACCTCTTCCACATCGCCATCAGCGATTATTTTACCGCCCACTAACAAAATGCAACGATTACAGAATTTACGAATGGCTTCCATATCGTGCGAGCAGATGATACATATTTTTGAATCATCAATGATTTCGTTTAATCGGTTTTCTATACGGGCGCGAAATTTTTCATCCCCCGCGCCAATAATCTCATCCATAATTAGAATTTCGGGCGTTTCAAAGGTGGCGATAACAAACGCCAGCCGCAATATCATGCCTGTGCTGTAGGTATAAATTGGTTCGTTTATTGCCTCGCCCAACTCTACCAATTTGATGATGGCGGGGGTGGCGGCTTTTGCTTGCGCGAATGTTTTACCTTGATAGACGAGTTTTAAGAATATATTGCGTTCGCCTGTCGCCTCCATATCCATGCCTAGCGTTGTGTCTATGAGGCTGGTGACGGTGCCGTCTATTTGTACGCGCCCCGATGTTGGTGGATAAGTACCGCTGACGGCGCGCAAAAAAGTTGTTTTGCCTGCGCCATTATACCCAATGACACCTAATTTGTCGCCATTATTGATGGTGAGATTAGCCCCGCACAACGCTTCCACATAATGGCGGGGGTTCGCGACCCGCAAACCAAACAACCGCCCGAGCGCATAAGCAACCCGCGCGCGCAAGCTAAAAGCATTCATACGGCGTAAGGGATAAGTGATAGATAAGTTTTCTAGTTTTATCATTTTATATCCAATAAATGGCGTGGCGAGAATAACGTTTCCACACCACCCAACTTGTTATGAGGGCGAGCCCCCCCCAGCCGAGTGTCGCCAGCACTGCCATATCGCTGATGGGTTGCCCGACAAGCGGATTGCGCAACAATTCCAGCATACAGGCGAAAGGATTGAAGTAAATATAGTCGCGATAGATTTCTGGAATCATCGTGGGCTTCCACAACACGGGCGTCATCAAAAAAGCCACTGACATTATAGTGCCAACAAGCGGTATTATGTCGCGAAAATAAACACACAACATGGAAATTGTAAAACTCCCAAAAAACAACAGAACCATACTTAGCAAAATATAAACGGGATAAAGAAGTGGGAGTGACACTGCCGCACTATCCGACCATGCCACAGCCAATAAAATAATCAGCACATTATATAAGAAAAACACGATATTGCGAGCGACTAAAACGTAAATAGATAGAAAAAAAGAATAGGGACGATCTTGATAAAATTTCTCATCATCAATAATAGCCTTGCAACTCTCGGTGATGGTTGTCGCTAACAATAAATATATGACATAACCCGTAACCAAAGTTGGTAAAAATTCATCAAGCGTAAATCCAAAAATCAAAGACCACATCGCCCCTATGACAGTCAGCAAGACACTCAACGATAATGTCGTCCAAATTTGCCCCAGTTTGGAACGTGCAAATCTGTTGCGGATAGATTGTATAGCGCGCAAATATATCATTCGCCAATTGACGAGAGGGGCGATGAAATCGGCAATAAAATATTTATTCATATTGTATATTTAACCCTGCCAATTATTTTTGTCATCATAAAAATAAAATTGGAATCCGCAAAAACATATGATATATATTCCTCATGTCTTCAGAGAAAAAAATTGGGGTGGTGTCGTCCTTTGATGTTCTGTGTGGTAATGCCGCCTATTCGCAAGCCCTTGTATCAGGAATGCGCCAAGCAGGGCACGATGTCATGTCTATTGATATTCCAGTAGAATTACAAAAAACGCATAATCGTCAAGATATTACATCAATCTTACAACAAGTAAGAGACTGCGATGCTATCAATATCCAAATGGAATTATCTCTTTATGGGCCAACGCCTCGTAGCTGTGCTAAACTTTTGAAACGCATTATACGCAACGCAAAAACACTTTCAATAACAATGCATCGTGTTGAGGTAAAGCCAGTCAATTTAATTAGAAGCACCTATCAAGAAAATAAGCAATCTGGTATTTTTTCTGCCTTGAAACAAATCATCATATATTGGATGAGATCTTATATATTTCGCCAATACGCCGCCGTCATTCGTGCGGGATATAACGCGGGGGCGACTTTTATCATCCACACATATCGGGAAGAAAAAAGGATAAAACGCATTTGCCCAAAAGCAAAAACAATTGTCCATCCGATTGTTTGGCAGCCCGATATGGAAACAGGAACAAAAACAGAGACGGCAATAGACATAAAAACAAAATTCAAAACTGACAAGCCAATTGTTGGCTTATTTGGTTTCATTTCGCCTTACAAAAATTATGATTTCGCTGCCAAGTCTTTGCTTGCCCATGATTTCAATCTAGTCGTCGCTGGTGGTATGCATCCTACTGTTGCTAATTACGGGCAACGCACAACGAGTGCTAATAAAAGCCTTCATGCCTTCGTAATGTTAAACGAGATATTAGAAGCCTATAAAG
>JAAOIL010000155.1 GCA_015163825.1 Alphaproteobacteria bacterium
GGGATAATAGAGTTCTATTCATAATAGTCCTAGCTAAATAAAAGCGATGACAAGCACCCCCGCCAAAGGAAAGAGCGGCACATGCGCAGGTAGCGATGAAAGTGTTGGGGGCATAATAATCCTAGCTAAATAAAAGCGATGACAAGCGCCGCCGTCCCTTATGGACAAGGTCTTCGTGCTCAGGGGTTTGGTCGCTATAGGCGTCAAATATCTCTAGCAATTGTTGGCGCGCCGCCCCCTCTTGCCAATCTCTTTGTCGTTCAATAATAGCGAGCAAAGTATCAATCGCCATTGCCCCCTCACCCGCCCCATAATGGGCAAGCGCTAAATCAAAACGCGCTTGGTGGTTGTTGTCATCTTGTGCCAGTGCCGCTTTTAAGGCGGCAATATCATTGCCGCTTTGCGCATTTTTTTGCACCTTCTCATATAAAGCAATATCTGCCCGCAAGCGCACAATATCACTATGGGTGCTATCGCTAACCATATCTATTAACGCCTTCGCCTGTTCAACATTATCACTCTGCATATAACACGCCGCCAGCCCCGCTAAGGCCGCCTCGTCATTGGCATCGGCTTGCATAAGGTGCGAGAAAATACCCATAGCCGTGCTAATATCATTGGCCGCCAATGCCGCTTGGGCTTGCATAAGGCTCTGTCCTGTTGGTGTTTCGGTCGTCGCCTCGTCCATATGTTTAGCGAGGAATTCTCTAATCGTGCTCTCAGGTTGCACCCCCATAAAGCCATCAACAGGCTGACCATTGCGGAACAAAAATACCGCCGGAATAGATTGCACCTGCATTTGTTGCGCCACTTCGGGGTGGGCCTCAATATCCATTTTTACTAATTTCAAAACATCTTTATGATCTGCCGCAATCATCTCTAGTAAAGGGGTGAGCTGCTTACACGGCTCGCACCATGGCGCCCAAAAATCTAGCAAGACAAAACACTCATGGCTTGCCTCTATCACTTCCGCCATAAAATTCTCTAGCCCCACATCAACACTAGAAACCGTATTGGGGTCGCCCTCATTAGGGGTATTATTCTGCAATCCGATCGTATCATTCATATCAATATCCTCTCTAGCCCTATAAAGCCTCATTAGAAAGACTTGTCAAATCCACCGCCATAGGGCATATTGCCCCGCGATTGTAAATAATCAAATGCGAGCGGGCGTAGCTCAGGGGTAGAGCACAACCTTGCCAAGGTTGGGGTCGTGAGTTCGAATCTCATCGCCCGCTCCAGTTGATTAATTTGTCTCTAGCCATAAAGCAGAACTATGATGCCCGCCCATATGATGTAAGCCAAGAGGCGGGGCATTATGCCAGTGCGCTTCTAGGGGCAATATCTCATCACTAACAGGAAAGCGCAAATGACGCATACGCCTTTTGCCATAAGTGATAGGGCGACTATAATCATCATCGCTAAGCGGCGTGAAAGGGGTGCCAAAAGAAGTAGAGACCTTTGCTGGTAATTGATAGGCACATAATAAAGCTGCCACCCGCGCCAGAGAAAGACGCGCTGATAAAATCACCCCTGTCTCTTTGCGCACACACAAAGCCCGCAAGACACTCGCCGCCATTAAATAACCTGTCGCATGATCCAAAGCTTGCACCGGTAGAGGCGTAGGCATATCGCTTTTGCTCTGCGCCATACCATAAGCGGCAATGCCACAACTCATCTGCACCAGACTATCAAAGCCGCGTCTTTCTTGCCAAAGACCCGACCAGCCATAAGCATTAAGGCGCACATCTATATAATGCGGATTACAAGCACGGCGCACCCCATCATCCAAACCCAAAGCCGCAAATGCCGCGGGGCGCAACCCATGCACAAAAACATCTGCCCCGCGCAATAATTCCAAAAACTGCGCCCGCCCCGCCGCTTCTTTTAAGTCTAGCGTCGCACATCTTTTGCCGCGCGTGACTTCGTGTTCAAGGCTTGGTTCTTGCCAAGTGGGGGCATCTATACGCAAAACATCTAACCCAACACCCCCCAAAAACCGCGTGCATATCGGCCCCGCTAAAATGCGCGTGCAATCTAGAACACGCAAACGTTTGCGGTTGGAGGAAAAAGGTTTTGTTTCATTTTCTTTTTGTGCCTCTTTTTTCCATGCTATTAATGGCTCTTGCGCCACCGCTTGCCCTTGTGGGTGTGCGCCCCACGTTTGGCTATCATGCATTTGTGCCGCACAACCCCC
>JAAOIL010000001.1 GCA_015163825.1 Alphaproteobacteria bacterium
GCTGGAAGGCATTGTGGCGATTGTTAATGATGAGGTTATTTCGCTTTATGATGTAGACCAACGTGTGACTTTGACGATTGCGACATCGGGCATCACCCGCACGCCAGAGGCAACAGAACGGATTCGGGCGCAAGTCTTGCGTTCTTTGATTGACGAGAAACTACAATTACAAGAAGCCGAACGTGTCGAGATAAAAATAGACGAAAAAGAAATAGACAAAAACATAGAGCAACTTGCGCAAGAAAACGATATGACCAATGATGGTATAAAGACATTCTTAAAAGAGAATGCCATCAATAAAGAAGTATTGCGGGGGCAAGTGCGTGCCGAAATCGCTTGGCAACAATTTGTGCGGCGCAGTTTTGGGGGTCGCGTTGTGGTAGGCGAGACAGAAATAGACGAACAATTTGACCGCACGATGCAAACCATTAACCAACCGCGCTATCAAGTCAGTGAGATATTATTGGGCGCAGATAGTTTCTCTGATGAGCAACGCATAAAAGAATTATCAACAGAGATTATCAGGCAGTTACGTTCTGGGGTAGATTTCGCGGCAGTGGCGCGCCAATTCAGCATATCGCCATCGGCAGCACGAGGCGGACAATTGGGCTGGGTTGGTGCCGCCCAACTCAATTCAGCCTTGGCGAATGCGCTGGTGCAATTACAGCCCGGACAGATTTCCCCCCCCATAAGAACCAATGCGGGGGTTTATATCCTTGCCCTATTTGATAGACGCATCGGCACACAAAGCGACACAATGCAAGATCGCCTTGATGTCTTGAGCGTCCGCTATCCAGAAGATGCCGATAGCGATAAAATCTCAGCCCTATCGCGCAACTTCAGCACTTGTCGGGCGGCAGAAGCACAAGCCAAAAGCGATGGCGCTAAAACAAATCGCAGTGGTCTCGTGCCATTGGGGCAAGTGCCACCGCCTTTGCGTGAAGGATTGATGACCCTAGAGGCGGGAGAAATCACCCCACCACGCAAACACGATAAGGGCACAGATATTCTCATCGTCTGTGATAGAAAAGACGATCAAGGTATTCAGGTTTCGCGTGATGACATTGCCGATAATATCTATTCGCAACGGGTGTCTATGTTGGCGCGGCGGCACTTGCGCGATCTCCGCCGTGATGCGGTGGTGGAATATAGGTGAGCGATACACACGCTACGCCTAATTCTTTGCCATCACTGCAAGATGTCATCGCCAAATATGATTTACGGGCTGAGAAATCTCGCGGACAAAACTTTATCCTAGATATGAATATCACGGCACAAATTGCCGAACACGCCGCCGAACACGTAGAGGATTTACATAAATATGATATTATAGAAATCGGCGCTGGTCCGGGTGGCTTAACGCGCGCCTTATTAGCGGCAGGCGCAAAACGGGTGATAGCCATAGAAGCAGACCCCCGCTTCACCCCCGCCCTTCAGGATATAAAACATGTCTATCCCAATCTACAAATAGAGACGGCTGATGCCTTGCATACATCTTTGGCAGATTTAACCGACCAGCCTTATAAGGTGGTCGCCAACCTTCCCTATAATATATCCACTTCGCTTTTGATGAAATGGCTGGCGGAAAGTTGGCACGATAATCAGTGGAATCCGCAATTTATATCGCTAACGCTTATGTTCCAAAAAGAAGTGGCGGAACGGATTGTTGCCCCTGTCGGCACATCTGCTTATGGGCGGTTGAGTATATGGACGCAATGGCTCTGCGATGCCCATATTGTGCTAGATCTGGCGCCAGAGGTGTTTGTGCCCGCCCCGAAAGTGCATTCATCTGTCGTTCATCTCATTCCCCGTGCGACCCCTGCCACCCCCAGTGATTGCACGACAGACCCCGCTATGCTCTCGCAAGTGCTGATAAACAGTTTTGGGCAGAGACGAAAAATGTTGCGCCGAAGCCTAAAAGCATTATGCTCAAAACACGCGAAGCAGGTGGAGGCAGTGCTAGCCCAATCTGGTATTTCTGGCGAAGCCCGTCCCGAAGTGATAGACATTGCAGGCTTTTGTCGCATAGCAGAAGCCCTAAAAAAGAGCCAAAAGGAGAAGACAGATGACTAAAATGAAAAGCCAAGCGATTACGGAATTCGGCAAAGACCTTAAAGAGATGGAGAGTGAAATCCCCACACCAGAAGGTGCTCAAGTTTTAATAGAAGTTACCCATTGCGGGGTTTGCCATTCTGATGTGCATTTGCACGATGGATTTTTTGATGCTGGCGATGGCAATAAAATAGACACAAGCCGTCGCCCCCTACCCTTCACATTAGGGCACGAGATTGAAGGCACAATCATTGCCGTTGGCAGTGATGTAAAAGATGTCAAAGTCGGGGA
>JAAOIL010000156.1 GCA_015163825.1 Alphaproteobacteria bacterium
AGGGATAAGGCACTTGCGCCCCTAAGGCTTGGCGCACATTTTCTGGCGCCCCCGCCAATAATGGTGTATCAAAAATGCCCGGCAATATCGTATTGACCCGAATACCCTCGCGCGATAAATCACGCGCTATCGGCAAGGTCATACCGATGACACCCGCCTTTGATGCCGCATAAGAAGCCTGCCCGATTTGCCCATCTTCACCCGCCACCGAAGCCGTATTAACAATAGCGCCTCTGTCGCCACAGCCAAGCGGGTCTAGCGTCATCATACCCGCCGCCGATTTAGCAATGCACCGAAAAGTGCCAACCAGATTGATTTGGATAATAAGATTAAACGCCTCAAGCGGGAAATGTGAAATCGCCCCCGTTTCTTTATGGCGTGATGCCGTTTTTGCGGCATTGCCTGTGCCGGCGCAGTTAATCAAAATACGCTCCTGCCCTAGCGCTTGGCGAATATGGGCGAAACCCGCATCAACTTGGGCTTCGTCTGTGACATTAACCTCTGCAAAGGCCCCGCCTAGTTCTTTGGCAATGCTTTCGCCTTGCTCTTTATTGAGGTCAAAAATACCAATCTTGACACCCTGTGCCGCCAATGCCCGTGCCGTTGCCGCCCCTAGCCCTGAGGCACCACCTGTGATAATCGCTGTTATGTTTGAATCTAATTTCATGAGTCTTCTCCCTTTGTTCAAGTCGTTAATTTGTTGGTTAATCTACTCCCCGCTTTATTTCCCGCTTTATTTCCCGCTTTATTTCCCGCTTTATTTCCCGCTTTATTTCCCGCTTTATTTCCCACTCTATTTAGAGCGCACATTTAATATGACCTTACCCTTCACCTTGCGGTCGGACATATAACGCAATGCCGCCCCCGCCTCTGCCAGAGGATAACGAGCCGATATATGCGGCGCGATTTTACCCGCCTTATATAGCGCCATTAAATCTGCCAGATTCTGTTCATTGGCTTTTGGGTCACGCGCTACAAATGCCCCCCAGAATACCCCAACAATCTGACACGATTTCAATAAAGTTAGATTGAGGGGAATTTTAGGTATGTCGCCCGCCGCAAAGCCGATAACCAAATAACGCCCTTCCCAATTGATAGCGCGCAACGCTGGCTCAGCATAGGTGCCACCGACCGGATCATATATGACATCAGCACCCGCCCCATCGGTGAGGTCTTTAATCTGTGCAGAAAAAGCCCGTTGCGCATCTTTGTCCATAGCATCTGCTGGATAAAGCAAAGTCGCATCGGCGCCGTGTTCTTTACATAATGCTAGTTTTTCTGCTGTAGACGCCGCCGCGATAACATACGCCCCCGCCGCCTTGCCAAGTTCAACAGCCGCCAGCCCAACACCACCAGCCGCCCCCATCACTAATAATTTCTCACCAGCTTTTAAGACCGCCCTATCTTTCAAGCCATAATATGAAGTGCCATAGGTTAAAACCAATGCCGATGCCGTTTCCATATCCATAGCGTCGGGAATGGGAATACAACTCGTGGCAGGGATTGCCAGTTCTTCAACAAAGCCGCCATTACCACACGAACCAATAACCCTATCGCCCACTTTTAAGGTGCTGACACCTTCGCCGACTTCTTGGACGACACCCGCAACCTCGCCGCCCGGTGAGAAGGGCAAAGGCGGTTTGAACTGATATTTGTTCTCAATAATCAAAACATCGGGGAAATTAACCGCCGCCGCATGCACCGCTAAAACCACTTGCCCCGCTTCGGCGCTGGGTGATGGCACATCCTCTACCACTAATGATTCTGGTGGTCCGTAGTCTTTACATAAAACGGCTTTCATAATGTCGTCCTCCCTTTATATCGCGTGCTTTGCTTATTGCCTAATCTCGTGCTAGAGAATAGCATATAATGGCGATGTTTCAATATGGATAATAGGCCCGACCAAAAACGCGGCTATTTCGGCATTGGTATTGAAAATGCCAGTAAGCCGATGAATATGGGTAATCTGGTGCGCTCGGCTCACGCTTTTGGAGCACATTTCGTCTTCACCATCAATGCCCGCCAAGCCGTGACCCGCACCCATGCCGATACCTCCAAAACCGAAAAATCTCTGCCATGGTATGAATGGCAAGACACAAACGATATGGCATTGCCCCAGAATTGCCAACTCGTCGGGGTGGAACTATTAGAGGAAGCCATTGATCTACCCCATTTTGCCCACCCGCGTTGTGCGGCCTATGTGCTGGGCCCCGAACGCGGCAGCCTATCACCGGCACTGGTGGCACGATGCCAACACATTATCCGTATTCCGACACGATTTTGTATCAATGTGCAAATCGCCGGCGCGGTCGTTATGTATGACCGCCTGCTCTATCAAAGCAATAAAGCGCGTGCCTTGCACCATATATCTTAATTTTTATAATAGCGGCTTTTAATCTCTATGTGCATTTTTATACAAATCCTGTATAAGAGAAAAATGCGCTTATTCATTTTTACATTTACTTTTGCCCTTATCTTTGCAGGGATGGCTTCTATATCCGCGCCTGTGCTAGCGGGTGATTTGCAGCCTGTGGCGAAATATAAAGCATGGCGGCTTTTTGTGGCAGGCGAGGGCGGCGATAAAATCTGCACCATAATTGCTGAACCCGCCGCCTCCACCCCCAAATCTGTGCGCCGTGGTGATGTTTTTATCAGCGTTAATCATCGCCCCGCCCAACAGACTTTTTATGAAGTCGCCGTGCAAGTCGGCTATCCCTTCTCTGCCATATCAGAACCTTTTGCGACCATAGACTCTAATGTGTTTAAGTTTTTTTCAGGCGTGCAAGCCCATAATGATGCCGATGAATCGGCTTGGCTCTATCATTTAGAAGATGCCCCTAAAATGATAAAGGCGATGCGCGCCGGCTCTGCCCTTATTTTTAAGGGCACATCAGCGCGAGGCACCTTGGTAGAGGATAATTATTCCTTATTTGGATTCACCGCCGCCCTTGCCGCCCTTGATATGGCATGTGCGCAATTATAACGTGTCAATTTCATGGATATTAAACCCAACCTTATCGGCATAACCGCCCCTGAATTAGCGCAAAGCTTGGCGGATATGGGTGTTCCCGCCGCACAAGTGAAGATGCGCCGCCGCCAAATATGGAGCTGGCTCTATGCGCATGGCGTGGAAGACATTGAAGCGATGCACACAATCAATAAGGATTTACGCGCCACCCTCGCCGACCATTATCGCCTAGAGCCGCTTAAAGTAGCCGAAGAGCAAATGTCAGATGATGGCACGATAAAATGGCTGTTCCAACTTGATGATGGCTTTCGGGTTGAGACGGTCTATATCCCCGAACCATCGCGTGGCACTTTATGTATATCGGCACAAGTGGGTTGCACTTTGAATTGTCGCTTTTGTCATACCGGCACACAAAAACTGGTGCGTAATCTAACAACGGCAGAGATTGTCGCCCAAGTGGTCACCGCCCGCCATATTCTAAAAGATTGGAGCCGCCATAATATAGAGGGGGCAAGCGCAGGCGCCAACATCAATCGCCATATCAGCAATGTCGTATGTATGGGTATGGGCGAGCCACTCTACAATGCCGAGAATATGGCAAAGGGCTTAAACATTATCAGCGATGGTGATGGCTTGGCATTATCGCGCCGCCGCATTACCCTATCAACGGCAGGGGTCGTGCCAGAAATAAAACCTATGGGTGAAAAAACAGGGGTGATGCTTGCCATATCACTACACGCCGTCAATGATGACCTGCGCAATGAACTGGTGCCAATCAATAAAAAATATCCCCTCGCTGAACTGCTGGCAGCATGTAAGCAATGGCCTAACCTATCTAATGCCAAACGCATTACCTTTGAATATGTTATGCTGGACGGCATCAATGATAGCGATGCCGAGGCACGGCAATTGGTGCGTTTGCTCGCCTCTATTCCCGCTAAAATCAATTTGATTCCGTTTAATCCTTGGGCGGGTAGCCCCTATGAATGCGCGCCCCCCGAACGGGTTAAGGCGTTTGCCGATATTGTCAATAAAGCCGGCTATGCCAGCCCTGTGCGCCGCCCGCGTGGGCGTGATATTATGGCAGCCTGTGGGCAATTGCGCACGGCTGATGTCAAAAAATCTGCTGCCGAGAAAAGGCGCGAAGCAACTCCAGCTCCAGCGGGAGCGAGAGCGTAGCGAGAGCGTAGCGAGAGCGCATAAAAGAGGGAGCGTAGCGGGAGCGCATAAAAGAGGGCGCGTAGCGGGAGCGCATAAAAGAGGGCGCGTAGCGAGAGCGCATAAAAGAGGGAGCGTAGCGGGAGCGCATAAAAGCGGGAGCGTAGCGGGAGCGCATAAAAGAGGGCGCGTAGCGGGAGCGCATAAAAGAGGGAGCGTAGCGGGAGCGCAAGAAAGAGCGTATAAGGCTTGAATAAACCCTGCTCTATGGTTATTAAAGAGATATGAGCAATATAAACAATAAAAGCACCATCAATAAAGTTGTGCTCGCCTATTCGGGGGGGCTGGATACCTCTGTCATTTTGAAATGGTTGCAGGATGTTTATGATTGTGAAGTGATTACCTTCACGGCTGATTTAGGGCAGTTTGATGATAGTGTAGAAGGGGCGGCAGAACTAGCAGAGACCCGCGCCAAAGCCGAACGGCTGGGCATTAAACATATTTATGTTGAAGATTTGCGCGAAGAATTTGTCCGTGATTATGTCTTCCCGATGTTTCGGGCGAATACCCTATATGAGGGGGTGTATTTGCTGGGCACAGCAATCGCCCGCCCTTTGATTGCCAAACGCCAGATTGAAATCGCCCAAGAGTGGGGGGCGCAAGCCGTCTGCCATGGCGCAACGGGGAAGGGTAATGATCAAATCCGTTTTGAACTGGGCTATTATGCCCTCGCCCCTGATATAAAAGTCATCGCCCCGTGGCGCGAATGGGATTTGGATTCGAGAGCAAAACTGATTGCCTATGCCGAGCAAAATCAAATCGCTGTGCCAAAAGATAAACGCGGCGAATCTCCCTTCTCTGTTGATGCCAATCTATTGCATATATCTTGCGAAGGCAAAGTGCTGGAAGACCCCGCCACCCCTGCCCCCGATTATATCTATCAACGCAGTTGCGCCCCCGAAGACGCCCCCGATAAAGCAACATTGGTGCATATCGGGTTTGAAAAAGGCGATGCCATAAGCATTGATGGCAAGACCTTAAGCCCTGCCGCCTTGCTGACCGCGTTGAATCAATTGGGGGGTGCCAATGGTATAGGGCGGCTGGATCTGGTTGAGAATCGCTTTGTCGGTATGAAATCACGCGGTGTTTATGAAACCCCCGGCGGCACAATCTTGCTTGCCGCGCATCGTGCTATGGAAAGCCTAACCCTTGATAGCGGTGCAGCCCACCTGAAAGATGACCTTATGCCACGTTATGCGGCACTCATCTATAATGGGTTCTGGTTCTCCCCCGAACGCCAAATGCTACAAGCCTTGATTGATGAAAGCCAAGCCCACGTCAGGGGGGAAGTGGTGGTCAAACTCTATAAGGGTGGCGTCAGTATTGTTGGGCGCACATCATCGCAGTCGCTCTATTCTGCCGCCCATGTAACCTTTGAAGAAGATAGCGTCTATGACCAACACGATGCCGAAGGCTTTATCAAACTGAACGCCTTGCGGTTGAAACTGCTTGCTTCTCGTAACAAGGGCACGTAATAGGGACAAGCAATAAATCAGGCAGTAAATAAATCTTCCACTGCCGCTTCCGCTAACCCCGCTTGGCGTGCCGCCGCCACACAAGTATTGTGCATAAGCTGTGCCACAGTCATTGGCCCGACACCGCCCGGCACGGGTGTGATATAGGCAGCGTTTGCTGATGCCGCCTCAAAATCTACATCACCGATTAAACGAGCCGTGCCGTCATCTTTCACAACACGATGAATACCAACATCAATAACCACGGCGCCTTTGCCTATCCACTCCCCTTTGACGAGATGCGGCACACCCGCCGCCGCCACTAAAATATCTGCCGCGCGTGCCAATGCCGCAAGGTTGCGGGTATGGGAATGCGCCATAACAATCGTGGCATTCGCCGCCAGAAATAATTGCGCGACAGGTTTGCCAACCAAATTAGAGCGCCCGATAATGACCACATGCTTTCCCGTTAAATCGGGCACCACCGAACGTGCCAATTGCAAACAGCCTTGTGGGGTGCAAGAGGTCAAAGTCGGCAAACCCGCCGCGAGACGACCAGCATTTAAGGGGTGCA
>JAAOIL010000157.1 GCA_015163825.1 Alphaproteobacteria bacterium
AAAGATTGTTGGCGGCTTATGAATCGGTCAATAAGCATTTTGAGGTATTATTCACGCGTATGTTTGGCGGTGGCACGGCACGGCTTGAACTGACGGAAAGTGATGATCCCTTAGAGGCGGGGCTAGAGATTATAGCGCATCCACCCGGCAAGCGTCCGCAGCATATGTCGCTTTTATCGGGGGGGGAGCAGGCGCTTACGGCAGTGGCGATGATATTTGCGGTTTTCCTCACCAACCCTTCGCCTATTTGTGTGCTTGATGAGGTTGATGCCCCCTTAGATGATTCCAATGTAGACCGCTTCTGTGCTCTTTTGCGCGATATTACGGAGCAAACGGGGACGCGGTTTCTGGTCATAACGCACCATGCGCTAACAATGGCACGGATGGATAGGCTGTTTGGGGTAACAATGCAGGAACGTGGGGTCAGCCAATTGCTATCGGTTAACCTCGCCACGGCAGAGCAATTTGCCGAAGTCGGGGTTCATGAAAACGAAGCCGAAACCCCTGCGACACTTTCAGCAAGTTAGGGGTTTGTGTCTTGACATTTGCCTCCAAAATAAGTAGTTTCCCCGCACACACCTTGAGATTTTCTATCACGATATGGTGGGGCGTTTATGGCTAAAGATTTGCACGAATTAGCAAGCAAAATATCAGATGCCAAAGCGCAAAACAGCCAAGCGGGGGGCAAAAAACCTGCTGCCTCTATGGTTGGTTTGGCATATCGTTTAATGATAGAGGTCATCGCTGGTATTGCCGTTGGTGGCTTTGTCGGTTGGTGGTTGGATAAATGGTTTGGCACATCACCTGTGCTTTTATTAGTGCTATTATTTTTAGGTTTAATAGCGGGGGTGATGAGTTCGGTTCGGACAGCGGCAGAGATGCGGCGAAAACTAGATAAGGAATAGGCTTCATGGCGGAAGCAGGAACAAAAAGCGGATTAGGGTTTGACCCCATGCACCAGTTTGAGGTGAGCACTTTGGTGGAACTACCAATGTTGCAACTTCCCTATTTTGGTGCGGTTGATGTGTCTTTCACTAATGCGTCTTTATGGATGGTGTTGGCGGTTTCGCTCGCTAGCCTATTTATGATGACGGCTTCTAGTCGCTCGGCGCTTGTGCCGGGTCGCTTACAATTATTGGGAGAGATGAGTTACACTTTCATCGCCAATATGATACGCCAAAATGTCGGCACAGAGGGTATGCGGTATTTCCCTTTTATATTCTCGCTGTTTATGTTTATCCTTTTTTGCAATCTATTGGGTATGATACCTTATAGTTTTACCGTGACCAGCCATCTTATCGTTACTTTCGCTATGGCGGCTTTTGTATTCCTTATGGTTACATTTATTGGTTTTATGCGTCACGGCATTGGTTTTTTGAAGATATTTGTCCCATCAGGCATACCCCTTGTGTTGTTGCCGTTATTGGTGGTGATTGAACTAATCTCTTACCTTACCCGCCCCGTTAGTCTGTCGGTGCGGTTGTTTGGTAATATGATGGCAGGGCACACTATGCTAAAAGTGTTTGGTGGCTTTGTCGTGGGGCTTTCGACAGCAGGGCTTATTCCGCTTGCGATTGCTCCTTTTGCCCTTATGGTGGCGTTCACAGGGCTAGAACTTTTAATCGCCGCACTTCAGGCTTACGTCTTTACTATTTTAACCTGCATCTATCTTAACGATGCAATCCACATGAACCATTAAATCAAGGAGATATTATCATGGAACCAGAAGCAGCAAAATTTATCGGGGCAGGTATCGCTTGTGTCGCGCTCGCAGGCGCGGCTATCGGCATCGGCACTATATTCGGGAATTTCTTGTCGGGGGCATTGCGTAATCCGTCTGCCGCACAAGAGCAGTTTCCAAATCTATTGCTCGGCTTTGCATTGGCAGAAGCAACGGGGCTATTTGGTCTAGTTGTTGCGCTAATCCTATTGTTCGTTCTCTAGCCTTACTTTAGGGGTTTTCAATGCCGCAGTTAGATCCAAACACTTTTGGCTCACAGCTTTTTTGGCTGGCGCTTACCTTTATCGCTCTTTATGTGGCGATGTCGTTTATTG
Source organism: Alphaproteobacteria bacterium (assembly GCA_015163825.1). Classification (GTDB taxonomy): domain Bacteria; phylum Pseudomonadota; class Alphaproteobacteria; order RS24; family RS24; genus JAAOIL01. The sequence continues at coordinate 2,056 of JAAOIL010000157.1, forward strand.
CTTTGCCGCGTATTGGGCGCACTTTGCAATCGCGGCGCACCACGATAGAGGGCGATATAGAATCGGCACAAAAACTACAAAAGCAGTCGGAGGCGGCATTGAAAGCGCATGAAGAAGCATTGGCGCAGGCTCGTGTCGCGGCTCTCACACTGGCGGAGGAAGTGCGTAAATCTATGCGAGAGAAAAGCGATGCCCAAAAGGCAGAGGTTGAAGCAAAACTTGCCCGTGCCGCCCAAGATGCAGAAATGCGATTGCAAACAGCACGAGGCGAGGCTTTAAGTCATGTGCAAGAAGCGGCGATAGAGATTGTGCCAGATGTTCTGGGTGCATTGGGCGTGAAAGTGCCAGAGGCGAGTGCGATTTTGGCGGCGGTGCAATCTGCCAATAATCAAGCAGGGAAGGGTTAGGCAATGAGCATTGATGAAAGTTTTTATGTCGCCGTTTCTTTTGCAACGATTATTGCGCTGTTTATTTATTTGCGCATTCCCCAACGCATTTTACAAGCGCTGGACGACAAGACAGATGAAATCAAAAAAGAGCTAGAGGCGGCGCAACATTTGCGTGAAGAGGCACAGGCACTGCTTAAAACCTATCAAGCGCAAGGCAAACAGGCAGAAAAACAAGCGGCAGAACTCATTGCCAATGCTCGTGCTGCCGCAGAGCGTCAAGCAAACGAAGCCACCCAAGTGATGGAGCGGCAAATAGAACAGCGCACCAAACAGGCAGAAGAACGCATTGTGCGCTCGCAAGAAGAGTTGAGTAAAGAAGTCCGTGCCGCCATCACAACCCTTGCCATAGAAGCAGGGCGGGAGTTGATAGCACAAGGTGTTTCCGCCAAAGAAGCAGAAGACATTATTGAAAAGAATATCGCAGAGATTTCTAGCCGCCTATAATTTGCGCCTTATAACTTACACTTATAATCGCTCGCTTACTTACTCACATTATCTTGACGCTTATGGGGTGGCCATGTTTCAGCCGCCAGCAATCGTCTGCTGGGTGTTTCCTGATTAAAGCGTGTGCGATAAATCCATAAATTCGCCATAACATTATGGATATATTTGCGTGTTTCTGCGGCTGGTATGCTTTCAATAAATAATAACGGGTCATCAACCCCCGCCAATTCTTTACGCCAACGGCGCAAATTACCAGGTCCTGCATTATAAGCGGCAAGGGTCAAAATTAAATTGTCATCAAAATAGTTCTCGCCCATTAACAAGACGAGATAACGTTGCCCTAAATCTATATTTAATTGTGCATCTAATAATTGGTTGCGCCCTTTTCGTTTTGCCAGACTTCTATCATTGGCAATAAAGGCTGCCGTGCGGGGCATTATTTGCATCAAACCTCTCGCCCCTGCGGGAGAGCGGGCGCGTGTCTTAAAGCGACTTTCTTGGCGTATCAAAGCAAATAATAAGGCTCTATCAACACGATCAATACCGACAATATCTGGCGCGGGATAACTATTTTCATAAAGCACAAATTGGGCGCCTGCTTGTGTGTTCTGTCGTATGGGCGGGTTCAGCCGTTGGGAAACCGTCATTTGCACGGCGGGGTAATCATGTGTTTCAAGATAAGTTAGCAAAGCCCTTGCTTCGCCCTCGCTGGCGCGTTCTTGTAAATAAAGCAGTTCGGCTTCGGCGCGATTTTCTTGGTCGGCGGCACGTAATAATTCGGCACGGCGCAAAGCAGGGTGGGTGAGGAATAAATCATCAATCGGGGCAGAATGATTATCCCACTTCACTTTGAAATCAGGGGTTATGTGTTGTGTCGCAAGTAGGGCGTAAAAATGGGCGCCACTGCTAGCGGCTTGGCGAAAATAATCTTCGGCTTCTGCGACACGCCCCATATTACGCAAACTACGCCCTGCCCAAAAAGCCCCTCTTGCCCGCAAAGTTGCACTGGCGACAGGGTTATAGGTCAGGTTCTGAAAATGTTTGAGGGCACGAGGCATTTGTTCCAAACGATAAGCGGCAAGCCCTGCATGCCAATCTGCCAAGGGGGCGACACGGCGACTTTCGCTGGCGTGTTCTGCCAGTTCTAGGGATTGTTTTACTTTGCGTTCAATATAATAACTTCGTGCGATAAGTGATTTTAAGAAATTGCTTTCATTGCGTGACAAGCGATTGCGATTACTGCGCCTATTGATATAGCGCAAGGCTTGGGTTGGGCGTTCGCGTTGCACCAAATCATAGATATGATTTTTGATGCGCCGCTTGGTGCGTGTTGTAAATAAAGTCGCTGGGGCGCTTGCTCTAGCATTATGATAAATGCGCTCTGGTGGTTGCTTAGGCAGGGCAATGCTGCTTGGTTTGCGTTTAAGGGCTAGTTTGTAAATCTGCCATGCGCCCGGTTGGTCGGCATAGTTTTTCAGCCAATCACGAAGTTCCGTCCAACGTGTGCGATAAGCGGTGGGGTGAATATATCTCTGGAATAAAACGTGTCCCAATAAATCGGTGCTATCAAGTTTTCTGATAAGGCGGTCGGCACGACCCCAATTGGCATTATCTTGTAGCGCAAATATCTCTTTATAAATAAGTATGTCCGAGACTTTTATCGTGCCATCAATGTCGGCGTCAATAGCGGGGCGTGGCATAATAATAGGGGAGGCTAGGGCTTGCGCCGCACGCGCCTCTGTTCCCATCCCTGTTCCCGCCCCTATTCCCACAGAGACTGATAATGCCAGCAATGCGGCTAAAGTTCTTGGCGTAGAAGACATAAATCAGCCCACATATCTTTCTTGGCTTGCGGTTTGCGCATAAGATACGCTGGATGCAATAAAGGTAGGGTGCGAATGTTCATACCGCCCTCATCATAGGTCGTCCATTGCCCGCGCAAACGCGTAATACCTGTGCTGGTATTCAGCAAAGTTTTGGTGGTGACACCCCCCACCAATAAAAGAATATCGGGCTTGGCAAGTTCAATATGGCGCACCACGAAAGGGCGGCATTGTTCAATCTCTTCGGCTGTCGGATTGCGATTGCCAATAGGGCGCCACGCCACGACATTGGTGAGATAAACATTTTCCTCCCGCGAAAGATTTATGGCTGCCAACATTTTATCTAGCAATTGCCCTGACACGCCAATAAAAGGTCTGCCGTCTCTGTCTTCATCTGCGCCGGGCGATTCCCCGACCACCATTATTTTTGCACCGCGTGTGCCATCGCAAAACACCGTGTGCTTGGCAGATTGTTTTAAGGCACAGCCATCATAATCCCGCAGGGCTTGTTGTAAGGCGTCAAGTGTGGTGGCAGATTGGGCAATAAGATTAGCGTCAGGGGCGGGGGCTTCTGGCGTTGATGAGGCGGGTTTAGGGCGCACGATTTCTTGCTTCTGTTTTTTTGGCTTGGCTTGGATAGGTTTCGCCGCACCCGCACCCGCACCCGCCGTTCCCGCTCCAACTGCCGCCTTCGTTTTGGCACCTGCTTTAGCACTCGCCGCCTGTGATACTTCAAACTGATTTTGTGGGGAATCCGCCAATGCTTCATTGCACCCCGCTTCCAGATGCTGGCGCAGGAGGTCTATAATTTCGCTCTGTGATAGCGTCTGTGACAACGCTTGTGACGGGGCAGACGCAGATATTGGCGGCGTTTTCATATTGTTTCCTTCTCGAATCACTTTTATAGCACTAGATTCATCATTATTGTATAGAGGAATAGTCGTCATCGCTCTATATATTATTGCAGTTTCCGCGATTTTCGGTAGTATATGGGGTGAATTGAAAGGGAGAGACGCATGGGTAATCTACCAACCAACGAGGTGAATGCGCGACAAGGCTTTGTGCTAGACACGAGCGCGCGTGAGGCGATGGAATATGATGTTGTGATTGTGGGTGCGGGTCCTGCGGGGTTATCTGCCGCGATACGGCTGAAGCAATTAGCGGCAGAAGCGGCGCGTGAAGTCTCCGTCTGTGTTTTGGAAAAAGGCTCCGAAGTTGGGGCGCATATTTTATCGGGTGCGGTGATAGATCCTGTTGGCATCAATAAACTTTTCCCCGATTGGCAAGAGCGGGGGGCGCCGCTAGAGACGAAAGTCACTGCTGATAGATTTCTGGTGCTAACCCCAACGAGTGCTTTTCCTCTGCCGAATATAGCACTTCCCCCTTTGATGAAAAATCATGGCAATTATATTGCCAGTCTTGGCAATGTTTCGCGTTGGCTGGCAGAGCAAGCCGAAGCATTGGGTGTAGAAGTTTATGCAGGCTTTGCGGCTGCCGAGATATTATTTGATGAAAATGGTGCGGTAAAAGGTGTGGCGACAGGCGATATGGGTATTTCCAAATCCACAGAGAAAAAAGGGGCGTGGGAAGCGGGGCTTGAACTCCATGCGAAATACACATTACTGGCGGAGGGGGTGCGTGGTTCGCTCTCCAAAGCAATGATTAGCCATTTTGAGTTAGACAAAAATAGTGATTATCAGAAATATGGCATCGGCATTAAGGAACTCTGGCAGATTGACCCCGCCAAATATAAAGCGGGTTATGTGCAACACACTTTGGGCTATCCGCTAGATAATAACACGGGCGGTGGTTCGTGGATGTATCACTTCGGGGATAATTATGTATCCATTGGGTTTGTGGTGCATTTGAATTATCAAAATCCGCATTTGTCGCCTTATGATGAGTTCCAACGTTTCAAAATGCATCCCGCTATTCGCAAAACCCTAGAGGGGGGAAAACGTGTGTCCTATGGGGCGCGCGCCATTACGGAAGGGGGCTATCAATCCGTGCCAGACCTTGTGTTCAATGGCGGGGCGTTAATCGGCTGTGCGGCGGGGTTTGTCAATGTGCCGCGCATAAAAGGCAGCCATAACGCTATGGAAACGGGCATGATGGCAGCCGAAGCCGCCTTCGCCGCCTTGGGGGAAGGTCGCGCAAATGACAAACTAGACGCCTATCAAGCCGCCTATAAAGGCAGTCGCACGCAAAAAGAACTCGCCAAAGTGCGTAATGTAAAACCGCTATTGTCTCGCTTCGGCACGGTGCTCGGCACAATGCTGGGCGGTGTCGATATGTGGATGCGCACATTAGGCATAGGGCTACCCTTCACATTGGGACATGGCAAACCAGACTATGCCACCCTCAAAAAAGCAAGCGAATGCGCCACCATAGATTATCCCAAGCCCGATAATGTCGTGTCTTTTGATAAATTGTCATCGGTGTTTTTATCCGCCACAAATCATGGCGAAGACCAACCCGTGCATCTAACCCTTAAAAATGAATCCGTGCCAGTGGAAATCAACCTGCGCGATTATGACGAACCCGCACAAAGATATTGTCCGGCTGGGGTCTATGAAATCGTGGAAGAAGATGGCAAACCGCGCTTGCAAATCAATTCACAAAATTGCGTCCATTGCAAAACCTGCGACATCAAAGATCCAAGCCAGAATATCAATTGGGTCGTGCCAGAAGGCGGGGGCGGTCCTAATTATCCGAATATGTGATGCGAAAGTGGCTCATCAAAGGAAGTGTCGCCCTAATAGGTGTCGGGTTAGGAACGGCACTGGTTTATCAGGCATTGCCGCCCCATAATAGCCCCCACAATAGACTGACAAATGCGGGGGTGAGTTTTTTCCACACGCAAGGACGGGCAGCACCAGCCGCTTATTTGATGGCGCGCCATGCCGAAAAAGCAGAAAATGTAGAAGTAGCAGCCCATTATTATAATGAAGCCGCACGGGGGCTACGCAATGCACCCAATCGGGCAGTGTTGGAAGACACAATGCGAACCTATTTGATGGCGGGTGATGGCGCTGCCGCCGCCGCCATCGCAAAAGATATAGTAAAGATTACGCCCACACATCAACGCGCCAATTTATTATTGGCACTGGCGGCTCTAAAAAGGGGGAATGTCGCACAAGCCCAAATATATTTAGAGGCGATGACCGCTTCCCCTATTGCTAAGTTTTTGCGTCCGCATTTTGATTTATGGCTATCGCTTGAACAAAATGATAATGCCGCCCATACCCAAGCAAGAGAAACATTATTGCAAAGCAAGATATTTCAACTTGTTAATCTGGCACAAACAGCACGCGCGGCAGAATACGCAGGGGATATAAAAACTGCCGCCCAAATTTATAATCTGGGGGTGAATGCCAAAGGCTTAAATCACCTTTTCTTCACGTTAGATTATGCGCAATTTCTAGAGCGGCAAGGTAATATCTTAAAAGCGCGAAAAACTTATCTGCATTACCAGAATAAACGTTTCGCACACGCTTATGTCAAAGCGGGGCTGGCACGATTAAAGACGCAAGACCCGCAAGCCTCGCCACCCCCTTTGTCGACGACCCCTTTGCATCATTTAATGAAGGGATTGCAAGCCTTAGCGGAAGTCATGCAAGCACAAGGGCGGCAAGAATTAGCGCTGATTTATGGCAATATGGCACATTATTTAATAACTGATAATGAGGAAGACACGACCAGTGCTACCCTCTTGCAATATCAAAATGCGCAACGCGCGGCGGCTTTGTCGCTATGGCAATTGGCACGTCGTAATTTTACGAATGTTAAGGGGGGCGGTAGGCTAGCGTTTAGAGCGCAAATTCGTGCCGCAGAGATTATAGATGAAATGGGCGACACAGAAACAGCGATTGCCGCTTTGACAGAACTGGCAGAGCAGGGGACGGCAGAAAACTTAAACTCGCAAGTGCTGATAGAAATGCGCCAAAAGGCACAGATTGTTTTGGGTGATTTATATCGTCACCATGAACGTTTCAATGAAGCGGAAAGGGCATATAGCCTCGCTATAAATGCCGCAAGCGATGCGAATCCGCCAAGTTGGAATTTATATTTTGCACGCGGTATTGCACGAGAGCGCATAGGGGAATGGTCGCAAGCCGAAACAGATTTACACAAGGCGCGGCGGTTATCACGCAACGACCCGCACGTGTTGAACTATCTCGGTTATAGTTGGGTGGATAAGGGGCTTTATCTGCACGAGAGCCTAAATATATTACGCCAAGCGGTTCGTGCCGCCCCGAATAATGGATTCTTTTTGGATAGTTTGGGCTGGGCATATTATAAGTTAGGCAATTATAATAATGCGTTGGCATTTGTGGAACGCGCCGCACAAATAGAACCAACGGATGCAACGATTACCGATCATTTGGGCGATATATTATGGCGTATGGGGCGCCATTTAGAAGCGCGCTATCAATGGCGCAAAGCATTAGCCTTTAACCCTTCGGACACATTGCGCACACAAATAGAGAAAAAAAATATCGCGGGGTTGGGGGTGAAAAAACGTCCGTCTAGAATTAAGCGTTTGCCACGTGGTGGTATGGAAATATAAATGTCACGCAAGGCTTATGCGAAAGTTAATTTAAATTTGCGGGTGCGGGGGCGTAACCCTGATGGCACTCATAATTTGGAAAGTCTGGTGGCGTTTGCAAATTATGCCGATACTTTATCTTGCACGACAGCAGACACGACAAAATTCACTTGCACGGATACCGCACTTGCGACGGCAGACAATTTAGTGATGCAAGCGCATCGTGCATTGAAAAAAGAAGCGGAAAAAGAAGTGGGAGAAAATCTCTCCCATAATAGGTATTGCCATTTGCATTT
>JAAOIL010000158.1 GCA_015163825.1 Alphaproteobacteria bacterium
AATCTGGCGGGCTTGCGTAGTGGTTTTGCTTTGGGGGGGCGCACGGCTCATCAGCGTTTTCATCAATTGCGTTTGATTGCTGGCACACAATCGCCCGTGCCCACTCAACGCGCCGCCGCCGCCGCATGGGCAGATGACGACCATGTCATAGAAAACCGCGCTCTTTATCGCCAAAAATTAGATATGGCAGAAAAAATTCTGGGCGAACAATTTGATTTTTATCGCCCGGCAGGGGGTTTCTTTTTATGGCTTAATGTTGGTGATGTTGCCAATGATGGGGAATCTTTTACCAAAACGCTTTGGCGTCATTATGGGGTGCGGGTTTTGCCGGGGGCTTATCTTATGGCAGATGATAGCCCCTCTTATAGTAGTATGTCCGATGCCACAAATTATATTCGTGTGGCATTGGTTGCCAGTTTGCATGAAACCGAGCAGAGCTTACAGGCTTTATGCCAAGCCGCCCAAAAGGTTGCCGCATGAAAACATTATGGCAAACAATAGGCTCTTATATAAAAATCTCTTATATAAAGGGGGGGGCTATAAAAATCTGGCGTGATAGTGAGTCTTGGTATGGGCTTTTTATATTTTTATCGGCTTTTTTTCTGGCAGCATTGGTGCTGGGGGCGGCGCCCTATGATAGCAATTTTAATGTTGTTGCTACCACCCCCATCACAACCGACCATTGGGCGGGTTTATATGGTGCGTGGGCTAGTGATATTATTTTGCAAACAATCGGGGCGGGGGTTTGGGTTCTCTTATTGCCATTGGCGGCATGGGGGTTAAGGCGCATAAAAAAACAAACGCTTTTGCTAAAATTATGGCACAATTTGGCAGCAGTTTTGGCGCTACTCATGGCGAGTTTTGGTTTTTCTCTTTATGCAGATTATTGGGGCGGGGCTTTAGGGCATATATTATATGAAGGGGCGATTTTATTTGTGCCGCATAATACATTAGCTCTGTTTGCGCCGCTTTTTATGATCAGTGCTTTGGGGTTCAGTCTTTATGCCAGTGATGGCTTAAAAATAAGTGGGCAAATAAGTGGCATATTATTAAAAAAATCTTTTATGTTTTTCGGGCGGGGCTTAAAATTTATAGGAAGTTTCATCGGGCAAAAATTAATACAACGTTTTACGAGCCAAAAAACGGCTATTGTTAAAGAGACGCCGCCCCGCTCTAAACCTTCCCCCTCTTCCATACCTGAAGGGGAACGCGCTATTGTGCCGCCTGCCTCCTCTGCCCCCCCTCTTACGCCCCCTCTTACGCCCTCACCTGCTGCCGCCCAAAAGCGCAAATCTACTTCTAGCACCTCTAGCACGACCGATTCACAAAAGGCGTTTGAGAGTGGGCAAGCATTTGAACTACCGCCGCTCACGCTTTTGGCAGAACCTAAAATAGAGTCTAAAAATGAGAACACCACCGCCCTCTCTAAAGAAACATTAGAAGAAAACGCCCGCCGCTTAGAAGAGGTGCTTTCTGATTTTGGCATACGCGGGCGCATTGCTACGGTGCGTCCTGGTCCTGTGGTCACGCTTTATGAGTTAGAGTTGGCGGCGGGTATCCGCACGGCGCGTGTTGTCGGGTTAGCGGATGATATTGCGCGGTCTATGGCGGCGGTCAGTTGTCGTGTAGCGCCCGTGTCGGGGACGAATTTGATAGGGATTGAGTTGCCCAATATCCATCGCGAGGGTGTGGCGTTGCGCACTTTATTGGCGAGCGATGATTTTTCAGGCGCGGATAATAGGGGTGCTTTAGCACTGGCATTGGGTAAGGATATTGGCGGGGCGGCGGTGGTGGCAGATTTATCGCGTATGCCGCATTTGCTTGTGGCGGGCACGACAGGGTCTGGTAAATCGGTTGGTATCAATAGTATGATTTTGTCTTTATTGTATCACCTCACCCCTGATGAGTGTCGTATGATATTGGTTGATCCAAAAATGCTAGAGTTTTCCACCTATGATGGTATCCCGCATTTGCTGACCCCTGTGGTGACGGAGCCGAAAAAGGCGGTTGTGGCTTTGAAATGGGTAGTGATGGAGATGGAGAATCGTTATCGCAAAATGGCGAAGGTTAATGTGCGTAGCATTGATGGTTTTAACGAGCGTATGCGTGAGGCGTTGCGTAAGGGCGAGGTGCTAACACGAAAAGTCCAGACAGGGCACGACCCAGAAACAGGCACGCCTATATTTGAAGAAGAAGAAATCACGGCAGAGGTTTTACCTTATATTGTGGTTGTCATTGATGAGATGGCAGATTTAATGATGGTGGCGGGTAAAGAGATAGAGGTGGCGGTGCAACGGCTGGCGCAAATGGCACGGGCGGCGGGGGTGCATTTGATTACGGCGACCCAGCGTCCTTCTGTTGATGTTATCACGGGCACGATTAAGGCGAATTTCCCTAGTCGCATTTCGTTTCAGGTCACTTCCAAGATTGATAGCCGCACCGTCTTGGGCGAGCAAGGGGCGGAGCAATTATTGGGGCAAGGCGATATGCTTTATATGGAGGGTGGCGGCAAAACACGGCGTGTGCATGGGGCGTTTGTGTCTGATGTAGAGGTAGAGCAGGTGGTGGCTTTCTTGAAAAAACAAGCGCGTCCTGTCTATATAGACCAAGTCGTGCAAGAACCCGATGAAGGCGATATGGCAGGTGTTGGTAATGGCTCTGATAATGGGGGGGGTGATGCCCTTTATGAACAAGCCGTGGCGATTGTTGTCGGCGATGGTCGTGCCTCAACAAGTTATGTGCAGCGCAAATTACAAATCGGTTATAATCGCGCCGCGCGTTTGATAGAGCAAATGGAAGAACGCGGCGTTATCAGCCCGCCCAATCATGCTGGTAAGCGTGAGATATTATGAGGATTTTTATTTTTACTCTTATTTATATGGGAGCGCTCCTATTTTTTATGGGCGCTACAAATACAAAAGCAAATACAAAAGTCGCCCAATTAACGCCTGAAAAATTGCGCCTTGTGCAGAGTTATTTAACCGCTATCAAAGCCCAGACAGGGCAGTTTGAACAATCCTTTGGCAATAGCAATAGCAGTAGCGAAAAACGCCACGGGCAGTATTGGCTAGACTTCCCGTATCGTTTCCGTTTTGCTTATGCCGCTAATCCCAAAACAAAGAAACAACAAATCATCACAATCAATAAAACATGGATAAGCATTCAAGATTATGCGGGGGCGCAAGCCAATCGTTTTCCGTCGGCGATAACGCCGCTAGCGGTTTTACAAAATCGCGCCAAAGCAGGGTTTGCCCTTGCTGATATTGCGCCTTATGTTGTCGCCTATGAGGTGCGCGGGCAGCAGACGGCTTTTACTTTGCGCGACCCCTCTTCTAAAGGAGGTAAGCATAAAATCGGCGGGCGTTTGACTTTATATTTTAATAGTATCACCCGCCAGCTTTTGGGCTGGCAAGCGGTGGATCTACAAAACCAAAAAGTGCAAGTGCGGTTTTTCAATGTCAAATATAGCGATAGCCTTGCGCCGCATTTATTTTTTGTGCAAGAGGATGAAAATGTTGCCAGATAAAGATTATGATAAAGAAGCTGATTTTGACTCACATGCTTTTGATTCAGAACTTGCCGATTTAGAGGCAGAGCTACCGCTTTTATTGGCGATGCGCGCTTTTGGCGAGCAAGCGATTAATGCCCAATGGTTTGAAAATCTTGGGCGCCCCCTTGATGAGGAAACCACACAGATTGGCACCCATTATTTAGAAACGCTGGGCTTTAGCGATAGCACGATAGCGCCGCTTGCCGATTGGCAAGAGGCGCTAGATGCTGCCAGCACGGGCGATATTAACAGCCCGGCATGGGAGGCGGAGGAGCAAGCCCGTGCCGCTTTGGTGGTGGCGTGTTGCGCTTATGCCAGCGAGGAAGGGATTGGCGTGGTGCTCACTTATCTTGCGGCGCAGTTAGATGAAGTCTTGCGCGCCGCGGCGACGGGGGCGTTATATGACGCTGGCTATGATGAAGAAGATATTTCCCCTGATGTCGTGATAGGGGCGGCGCAACAAGTCGTTTATCAGGCGGCATTGGTTTATGGCTTGCATATTATTCACACGAACAAAGAAGATAAAGACGATGATTTTGATAGGGACACATATTCACTATCGCACCCGCTTTATTTGAAGTATCAACTTTTTGCGCGTGGGCATTGGGCGGTGGCATTGATTGGGCGTAGTTTTCATATTTTCTAAACGAGAGAGGGAGAGAAGCATTGCGGATTATCACATGGAATATAAACTCGGTGCGCTTGCGCGAGCCGTCATTATTGCGTTTGGCAAAGAAACACGAACCCGATATCATTTGTTTGCAAGAAACAAAATGCCCGAATGAGGCTTTCCCTGAGAAAAAATTGCGTGGGCTTGGTTATACGCATATTTTGAAGAATGGCATAAAGGGTTATCATGGCGTGGCGATAATATCACGCGTGCCGATTGTTGGGTCGCACCAGATTGATTATTGTCGCCGCAAAGATGGGCGGCATTTATGCGCCACCATAAAAAGCGGGCGGCGCACAATAGACATCCATAATTTTTATGTGCCGGCGGGTGGTGACGAAGCCGATGTCAAAACCAATGAAAAGTTTGCCCATAAAATGTCTTTTGTGCGTGAAATGTGTCGCCGCCTTCAGGGGGATGCTCCCCAATATGCGTTATTGATGGGCGACTTAAACATCGCCCCTTATGAACACGATGTTTGGTCGTCCCAGCAATTGCAAAAAGTTGTCAGCCATACCCCGCAAGAGCGCAAGGCGCTCAATAAATTATTACAGACTTGCGATTGGCAAGATGTGGCACGGCATTTTGTCAGTGCGGATGAAAAACTTTATTCGTGGTGGAGTTATCGCTCAACGGATTGGAAAAAATCTGATAGGGGCAGGCGGCTAGATCATCTATGGGTGACAAAAAGCCTATTGAAAGCGGTGCAAGGGTTTGAGATATTAAAAGCGGTGCGGGGCTGGCAGCGTCCCTCCGACCATGTGCCTGTAATTATGGATATTGATATTTAAGCGCCCCCACGCCATTATGTCGTTATGGAAAATGATGTTTTACAGAATAAAGATTTTCGCACTCTATGTGAGACAGCAGCGACGCGTAGTTTTGAAATAGAGGCGGCACGACGCCTTATAGGCAATTCTAGCAATTTATTTTTTGATATAGCCGTGCCGCAGGAGATAATCATAAATTAACTGGGCGGCGGCTTCGGCATCAAGGGCGGTGGTATCAATAGATATTTCTGCGGTCTCAGGCGATTCATAAGGGCTATCAAGCCCCGTGAAATTTTTAATCTCGCCTTTGCGGGCTTTTTTATATAGGCCTTTCGGGTCGCGCGCTTCGGCGACCGCGAGGGGGGTATCAACAAATATCTCTATGAACGCGCCCGCCTCTACCAAATCTCGTGCCAGTCTGCGTTCAGCCCGAAAAGGCGAGATGAAAGACACCAGCGTAAATAATCCTGCTTCCAACATCAGCCGCGAAACTTCGGCGACACGCCTTATATTTTCGACACGGTCGGCTTGCGTAAAGCCTAAATCCCGATTAAGCCCATGGCGGATATTATCGCCGTCCAGAATTGTGCTGTGATAGTTATCGGCAAAAAGTTTTTTTTGCAAATGATTAGCAATGGTAGATTTACCAGACCCCGACAACCCCGTGAACCAAAGAATGGCGGGTTTTTGTCCTTTCTGGGCGGCGTGGGTATCTTTATCTATTTCGGCGGCGTGCCAGTGGATATTATCGGCACGGCGCAAGGCAAAGTTTATCATACCCGCCCCGACCGTATGATTACTGATACGATCTATCAAAATGAAACTGCCTAAAGCACGATTTTTTTCATAAGGCTCAAACACAATGCGTTTATTCAACGACAACGTTATCAGCCCAATCTCATTGAGGGCGAGGGTTTTGGTTGGCAATTGTTCCAATGTATTAATGTTGAGTTTGTGTTTGACAGGATTAAGCGTTGCCACGGCATTTTGTGTGGCGAGTTTGAATATATAAGAACGCCCGGGCAACATCGCCTCTTGCGACATCCATAATAAATGCGCTTCTAGCTGGTCGGTCTCTTCGCATAAATCATCGGCGGCAACAATTAGATTACCGCGCGAGGCATCAATCTCATCGGTGAAGGTTAACGTCAAAGCCTCGCCAACACCAGCCGTCTTTGTGAGCCCATGCGGGGTTAAAATATCTTTTATCTGTGTTGTCGCCCCGCTTCCTGCTCCATTTCCTGTGCTGCCCTGTAGCACCCGCACGCTATCGCCTGTGTTGATTTGTCCGGCGACACATGTGCCACTAAACCCTCTAAAATCAGCATGGGGGCGCAAGACAGATTGCACGGGTAAGCGAAACCCCTTTTTGCCCTGTTCGTCACTTTGCGCCTGAACAACAGGCACAGATTCCAGATAGGGCAATAAGGCATCGCCTTTATACCATGGCGTCGCCTCGCTTTTGGTCGTTATATTATCCCCGCATAAAGCCGATAGGGGAATGGCTTGGCAATGCGCAAAATCAAGATTTTGCGCGAAATCGTTAAACGCGGCAACAATGCTATCGTAAGTGTCTTGGCTATAAGCCACCAAATCCATTTTGTTAATCGCCAACACAACAGAGCGCACCCCTAAAAGCGAGGCGATAATGGCGTGGCGGCGGGTTTGGGTCAGCACCCCTTGGCGGGCATCAATCAATAAAATAGCACAATCAGCCGTGCTGGCAGCCGTTGCCATATTGCGGGTATATTGTTCGTGGCCGGGGGTATCGGCGACAATGAATTTGCGTTGCGTGGTAGAAAAATAACGATAGGCAACATCAATGGTAATGCCCTGCTCACGCTCGGCGGCAAGCCCATCGACCAAAAGGGCAAAATCAATACCATCGCCTTGTGTGCCGTGGGCTTTTGAATCGCTCTGTAGGTTATCTAGCTGGTCGTCAAATAAAAGATGTGCCTCATAAAGCAACCGCCCTATCAAAGTGGATTTGCCATCATCAACCGAGCCACAAGTGATAAACCGCAATAGCGATTTATTCTCTTGCGCTTGCAAATAGGCTTTGACATCTTGTTCTGGTGTTGGGGGGGGTGTCTGGGATTCCATTAGAAATACCCCTCGCGTTTTTTCTTTTCCATACTGGCAGATTGATCGTGGTCTATCACCCGCCCCTGCCGTTCTGATTGCGTGGCTTGCAAAGTCTCTTGGATAATCCCTGCCACTGTATCGGCAGTGCTTTGCATCGCCCCGGTTAGCGGATAACAGCCAAGGGTGCGAAAGCGCACCGATTTTATTTCTGGCACTTCGCCCTCATTGAGGGGTAGGCGGTCATCATCAACCATAATCAAAGCGCCATCGCGTTCCACCACGGGGCGGCGGGCGGCAAAATAAAGCGGCACAATCTCAATGGATTCGCGATAAATATATTGCCAAATATCAAGTTCCGTCCAATTAGAAAGCGGGAAGACACGGATTTCTTCGCGCGGATTTTTACGGGTATTATAGAGCGTCCAAAGTTCGGGGCGTTGATTTTTCGGGTCCCATTGATGTTGGCTGGTGCGAAAAGAAAAAATGCGTTCTTTGGCACGACTTTTTTCTTCATCACGCCTTGCCCCGCCAAAGGCGGCATCAAATTGATATTTATCCAGCGCTTGTTTAAGGGCTTCGGTTTTCATAATGTCGGTATGCTTGGCAGAGCCATGTGTGAAAGGTCCCACCCCTGCTGCCACCCCTTCGGCATTTTGATGCACCAATAATTCTGCGCCTATTTTTTTCACCATTTTATCGCGGAAGGTAATCATCTCCTTAAACTTCCAGCCGGTATCAACATGCAAAAGCGGAAACGGCAGACGCGTTTTTTCGGTTGCCGCCCCCGAGGGGGTTAGGGGGGGAGGCGTGTGGGCAAAAGCCTTCAGCGCAATATGCAACATCACGGCACTATCTTTGCCGATAGAATACAGCATAACAGGGTGGTCGCACTCGGCGACCACTTCGCGCATAATATAAATGGCTTCGGCTTCTAATGTGTCTAAATGTGTCATCATATCTACATATTTTTTCTGTTAATCAGTGTATATCCCATAATATATTTGTAAATGTTAGTACTATTTAGCCCCACGCATTTTTTTTGTCAAGGTTTTGAATGGCGTTTTGAATGGCGTTTGGAATATGTGGATAGAGGGATTAGTGCCGAAAATGGCGCATATTGGTAAAGACCATAGCGATATTTTTATCATCGGCGGCGGCGATAACCTCCGCATCACGCACCGAGCCACCGGGCTGAATAATAGCCGTAGAGCCGGCGGCGGCAATGGCGAGCAAGCCATCGGCAAAAGGAAAAAAGGCATCAGAGGCGGCAACAGAGCCTTTTGTTAAGGGTTCTGCCAGTCCTTCATTTTTGGCGGCGACTTCGGCTTTATGGGCGGCGATGGTGGCGCTATCAAGGCGGCTCATCTGCCCCGCCCCAATGCCGACGGTGGCGGTGTCTTTGGCATAGATAATGGCGTTTGATTTAACATGCTTGGCAATCTTCCAAGCAAATAACAGGTCTTGCATTTCTTGGTCGCTGGGTTGGCGTTTGGTGACGCATTCTATTTTATCCAGCAGGGCCTTATCTTGGTTTTGATATAAAAAACCACCTGCCACACTTCTTATGTGGGGGGTTATATGCTCGTCTTCTTTATACTTCCCGCTATCTCCCCCATAATCTAATGTCAGCAAGCGCAGATTTTTCTTGGCGGCAATAACAGATTTCGCCTCCGCATCCGCAGCGGGGGCGATAATCACTTCGGTAAAAATGGCTGTCATCGCCTCTGCCGCTTGCTTATCAAGCGGGCGATTGGTGGCGATAATACCGCCGAAAGCCGAAACAGGATCACACGCCAGCGCACGGGCAAATGCCCCCGCTAAATCATCGCCTAAATTATCAGCCAGTGCCACACCGCATGGGTTGGCGTGTTTGATAATGCACACCGCCGCCGCTTCACAAGCTGGAAATTCCCTGATTAAGGCGAAGGCGGCATCGGCATCATTGATATTATTATAAGAAAGCGCTTTGCCTTGATGTTGTGTGGCGGCCGCCAATCCTAGGCGTTTTGGGGCAGTGGCATAGAACGCGGCTTGTTGGTGGGGGTTTTCGCCATAGCGCAAAGCTTCTTTCAAGCGCCCGCCAATGGCGAACCAATCTTGCGCGCCCTCTTGGCATTTGGGAAAAGCCCCCGCCATCCAATTAGAGATTGCCGCATCATAAGCCGCCACCCGTGCAAAGGCTTTTTGCGCCAGATATTGGCGTTGGCGCAAATCTGTGCCGCCTTGTTGTAGGGCGTCTAAAATTAAATCATAATCAGCCGCCTCGACCACGACACTGACAAAAGCATGATTTTTAGCAGCCCCCCTTATCATAGCGGGGCCACCAATATCAATGTTTTCAATATGGGTATCCCCATCGGTATTATTGTCTAAATTTTGGTCTAGCACCGCCTCAAACGGATAAAGATTGACGACCAATAAATCAATGGCGGGGATATTATGGGTATCCATCGCTTGTGTATGGTCGGGCTTATCCCGCCGTGCCAAAAGCCCGCCATGGATAGCGGGGTGTAAGGTTTTCACACGCCCATCCATCATCTCCGCCCATTGGGTGATTTCGGCGACATCACGGCAAGGGATATCGGCGCCTTTTAATAATTGGGCAGTGCCGCCTGTGGAGATTATCTCTACCCCCGCTTTATGCAGGGCAAGGGCAAAAGGAATAATCCCCTCTTTATCAGAGACAGAAATCAAAGCGCGTTTTATAGGGTGTTTCATTATTATGCTTTAACTTTATGTTTTGAGGGAAGCAATGTTAGCGGCATAGTCCCCCCCATTCGCTCCCTTAAAAACCGCAGTGCCTGCCACCAAGATATTAGCGCCAGCGTCTCGGGCTAGTTTTGCGGTTGCAGGATTTATGCCGCCATCAACTTCAATATCAATAGCCAGATTATGACGGCTGATATATTCGCGCACCGCTTCTATTTTGCGGCATTGACTGGTGAGGAAGGATTGCCCACCAAAGCCCGGATTAACCGACATAATCAACACAAGATCAATCATATCCCACATATAATCTAGCACATTCAGGGGTGTGGCGGGGTTCAGCACCAGCCCGACTTTGCACCCGAATTCACGAATAGCCGCCGCCGTGCGGTGCGGGTGGAGGCTGGCTTCGGGGTGGAAACTAATGATAGCGGCACCGGCTTTAGCAAAATCCTCAATATGATTATCAACAGGGCTTATCATCAAATGCACATCAAGGGGTGCGCTGGCGTGCGGCGCAATGGCGGCAACAAGGGGCGCGCCCAAAGTAATGTTGGGGACAAAATGTCCGTCCATCACATCAATATGCACATAATCACAGCCTGCGGCACAAATAGCGGCAACTTCCTCGCCGAGCCGTGCGAAATCTGCCGCAAGAATAGAAGGTGCAATTTTTACCGAATCCATATCTCTAATTACGCTTTTTTGTGCAACTGAGCAATAAAAAATCCATCACAGCCGCCTTTATAATCGCTTGGCATTATGCGTATCATACCACTAGATTGTGCGACAGAATCCGCCCCAGAATTCGCAAATCCCTCTGGCAATCCGCCTATGGGGTCTAGGGCAAAATCGGGGTGGGAATTCAGGAATTGTTGTATTTGCGCTTCGCCTTCTTGTGGTTCAAGCGAGCATACACAATAAAGCAATGTGCCGCCATCGGCCGTTAAAGTGGCGGCTTGGGCAAGTAAGCGTTTTTGGGTTGTGGCGGCGCGGGTAATATCACCCTGTCTTTTATGCAATAAAATATCAGGGTTGCGGCGCAAGGTGCCTGTGGCAGAGCAAGGCGCGT
>JAAOIL010000159.1 GCA_015163825.1 Alphaproteobacteria bacterium
AGGTCGGTGGCGAATGTCGTCTCGGACGAAACACTTTTGGTGATAGAGATAGGATTAACAGCGCGGGGGTCGTCGCCATGCGATAGGCGCGATAGGCGCAACCCCAACTGCCCATAACGTTGGGCTAAATCCGTCATCGCCATTGCTTGCAATTGGCGAATATGTGTAATGCCACCTTCCGCTAATTTCTTTTGCATCGCTTTGCCTATGCCCCATATTGCGCCCACTGGTAAATCCGCTAGAAAAGTTTTCGTTTCCGCCGCACCGATGATAGAAAACCCACGCGGCTTATCCATATCGCTCGCCAGTTTCGCCAGAAATTTATTATGGCTTAACCCTATGGAAACACTGATGCCGCAGTCTTGCTCTACACGATTGGCAAGGGCGGTGAGGCTTTGCACCGGTAAGGCGTGGTGCAAAGTTTCCGTGCCCGATAAATCCATAAATGCTTCGTCAATTGAGAGCGGCTCCACCAAAGGGGTGAGGGCAGTCATCATCGCGCGCACCGCCCGCCCAACCTCGCGATAGGCATCCATACGAGGCGGCAACACAACCGCTTGCGGACACAACTGCTTCGCCTTAAACATCGGCATCGCTGAATGCACCCCATATTTGCGCGCCATATAACAACAAGTGGAAACAACCCCCCTTTTATCGCCGCCTATAATAACCGCCTTATCTTGTAAATCTGGATTGTCGCGCTTCTCTACCGCCGCGAAAAACGCATCGCAATCTAAATGCGCTATCACTAGGCTGGTTATCTCTGGGTGGGAAAGCAAACGCGGACTGCGACAAGCAGGACAACGAAGCGAGGGCGTGGGTGCGGTGGAGGTGGCGGGTGCGGGTGCGGTGAATAAATGCTGGCAATCACGACAAGTCGCGTTCGCATTATTGTTAGCCGTCAAGTCTTGCTTTAATCCAGTCATAGGCTTCGCTCCACACATCAATGCGGGCAGAAGCATGAGACGCCGCACTAACCCTCGCCGCTAAACGAGTATCCGCAACAAAATGTATGCGGTGCGTGTCTGGCGAATGCTCCGCCACACTATCTATATTATGCGGAATGTCATCCAAAAAGAATACAGGTTTTTTTATTTGACGCGCTATATGTCCAACAGCCACTCCCTTCAAACCCGAACCAACGATTACAGGGTAATCCATACCATGCGATGCCAGATTCTGCACCCGCTCTGCCTTCGCAAAAAGCGGGAGATTGGTGAAGATAATAATCTGCGCATAAGGCGCAAGCGCCGCCAAAGATTCCGCCGCCCCTTGCGTGGGCGTAAGGTGAAGGGTTTCGGTCGCAAAAAAATCCTCCACCAGATTCGGCACTTCCACTAGCTCATTCGTCTCGCGAGAGCGAATGTTGCCGCTTATCGCAAACTTCGTTAAATCTATCCATAGCCCTTTGCGTTCTAGAAAATGTTCCAGCCGCTCCATAAAGTGCAACAGCACCTCATCGGCATCGCTGATTATCAACGGACGATTTGGGTCTAGCGAGAGGTCTTGTAATTGGGTGAGTATCTCTTCACTTGGCAAAATAGGTGAAGAAGAGGGGGGAGAAGCAGAAGCCATTTACTTAATTTTATTTTCCTTAAACTCAACATGCTTGCGCACAACAGGGTCGTATTTTTTCACGACCATTTTATCGGTCATGGTGCGTGCGTTTTTCTTCGCAACATAGTAAAAGCCCGTGCCTGCCGTGCTCTCTAATTTAATCTTAACGGTTGTTGGTTTAGCCATAATATCGCTCCTATCGGGCGGAACATAAGGCAAGCATCGCCTTTAGTCAAGTAGGGTAATATGCGGTTTATTATGATGAAATCGCACAAAAGGCGCCGGCGCTTGCAATTGCTTGGGGCGGCTTAGGCGCAAACGTTTCTCTACAATATCCAGCATTTGCCTTGTGATAGCGGGGATATCAAGGTCGCGCGCCTGCTGGAGGGTGAGCCAATGCAGATGCAATAACTCCCCCGAAGCATTTTGCGTATCTTCAGGGTCGGTGAATATCGTGTCGTCATGCAGCATGAAAAATCGCGTATCATAACGGCGCGTCCGATAGGTGGGGGTGATGGCACGACCAATAAAATCAATCTTATCAAGCGGGGGTGTGGCGCCACTCGCGAAATAGTCGCGCCACCCATGATGGCGGGTGCGCGGCGGTGCTTTCGCTTTGTGCCCGATAATCAAACCTGTTTCCTCATAAGTTTCACGAATGGCAGCGAGGGCAAGCCCTCGTAATTTGGCATCGCTGACATCCTTGCGGGTGTCTTGGCGCAAACGCCGCATAACAGGGTCGGGTAAATCATGTGGCACTTTTAGGCGGCTATCAATTAAATCTAGGCGACCACCAGGGAACACAAACTTATTCGGCATAAACTTATGCTTGGCAGAACGTTTGCCCATTAAAATATGCGGCGCATCTTTTGTTTTGCGAACAATAATCAGCGTTGATGCCTCACGAGGACGCACAGCACCCACCCCCTTCTCCCGATATTCCGTCATATATCGGTTTCGCTTTTATGAGCGTCGGTGGGGGAGGCGGCGAAGCCGTGCATCCGCAATGCCCATTGCATAGCGATAACCGCACCCTTAACAATAGGCAGAATGATGAGGCTCAACACAATCGTCAGCACACTAAAAAATATCACATGAATGTAAATAGGCGGCACATAAGCATGTTCTATAACCACCGCCAATGGCACTATAATATGTCCGACAATGAACATGGTGAAATAAGGCGGCGCGTCATCGGCTTTGTGCCCTGCGAGGTGGAGGTCGCAATGCGAACAATGCTCGTATGCTTTTAGATAAGCAGAAAACAAACGACCCTCATTACATTGTGGGCAATATCCCCATGCGCCGCGCCATAAAGCGGTGCTGATTTTTCTTTTGGGGAGGTCTTCCATTTATTTCCCTTTTCTTTTACGCGAATGTTTTGGCTTTGACTTTGATTTTGATTTTTGCTTAACGCCCGAATTCTTTGGCGCGAATAATAGTCCTCCCTTTATAGGGGTGGCTTCTAGCAATGTCACATAGATTTTATCGCCCAGCCTGTATCGTTTGCGGGTGCGTTTGCCTGTAAGGGTTAGCCCGTCTTTATCGGGGAAGAAGCGGTCGTCCCCCAGCATAGACATAGGGATTATGCCGTCTGCGCCTGTTTGTTCTATGCGAACGAATATACCGCCGCGTGAAATACCAGATATGCGGGCTTCGTAATCTTTGCCGACACCCTTCGCCATAAAAGCCGAGAGGTAGCGATCATTGGCAGAACGTTCTGCGGAAACAGCACGGCGTTCAGTGCTAGAAATATGGGCTGCTGTTTCAACAAGTGTGTTTGTGTCTTCTTGTGTGTCGCCTCTCTCGTTCGTCCCCAAACCAAGCGAAGCAATGAGGGCACGATGCACCAGCACATCACTATAGCGCCGAATGGGGGAGGTGAAATGTGTATAACTACCCAGATTAAGCCCGAAGTGCCCGATATTTTCTGGTGTGTAAATGGCTTGCATTTGCGAACGCAAAATAGAGTCACTAACGCTATGGTTATGGGCGGTGTTTCGTGATTGGCGCAAGATATTATTGAATAAAGACGGGCGCAAGACCTGCCCTTTATCAAGGCGCAAACTAAAGCCACGCAAAAATGAAACGAGTGTATCCACTTTTTCTTGCGAGGGCGCATCATGCACACGATAGATGAAGGGGATATTATGCTTCTGCAATGTTTTGGCGGCGCAAACATTGGCAGAGACCATCATTTCTTCTATCAAGCGATGTGCTTCTAGGCGGGGGGGAATGTCAATGTCTTTTATTGTGCCGTCTTCGTTTAAGATAATGCGGTGTTCGGGCAAATCCAAATCAAGGGGTCCACGTTTTTCACGGGCTTGTGCCATTGCCTGATAGGCTTGCCATAGGGGGGTCAATACCGCGTCCATGTGTTTGCTTTCGCCATTGAAAGTGGCTTGCGCTTGGCTATAGGTTAGCGATGCTTGCGAGCAAATAAAGCCACGCATAAATTGGTGCGACACAACTTTACCCGCTTTGTTAATATCCATTTTGACCGCCAGACTTGGACGCGGCACACCCTCTTTTAAGGAACACAAATCGGTGGATAATCGTTCAGGCAACATCGGCACAACACGGTCGGGTAAATAAACTGAATTGCCACGGATACGGGCTTGCTTGTCTAATGTGCTGGCGGGGGTGACATAGGCGGCGACATCGGCAATCGCCACCCAAATGCTGAAGCCATCATCGGTGGTTTCGGCATAGACGGCATCATCATGGTCGCGGGCATCGGCGGGGTCTATGGTGACGAAAGGCAAGTCCAGCAATGGCTCATTACTGCTAGGAGTAAGGGCGGTGATGGCTTCCACCTCTGCCAATAATTCGGCGGGGAAGTGGTCGGGAATATCATTTTCGGCAATTGCCAGCAGTGAAAAGGCGTGTGGGTCTGCGGCACTGCCGATGTTTTGTGTAATGCGGGCTTTGTGGGAATCGTATTTATTCTTGCCGCTAATCTTTGTGCCAATAACAAGGTCGCCTTCTTTGTAAGTGATGTTAATTTTAACGTCAGAGCTGGGGGCGATGATATAATCATGGCGGTCACGTCTATTAGCGGGGGACAAGAACAACACATTATCTTTCTCTTGCACGACACCAATAATCGGGGTGTCATCATTGTTGGTTAGTTTGCGAATAATGTTGGCACTATAGATATTGTCGCCTTGTTGTGTTAGCCGTGCCAAAATCATATCACCCATAGAAACAAGATTATGACGGCGGTTAATACGCCCTGCTTTTTGCCCGCCTTTTTCGTCAATCGTAATAAGGGGTGGGGGTGTCATTTCTTTATTATGCGGCAAGGCAAGGAAGGCGCCATCATCGTCTCGCCCTGTAATGTTTAAGACCGCCACAGACGGCAAATCGCCGCCTTTGCGCAAGTCTTTTTGTCTGCCTTCGCCTTCTAGCAAGCCTTCGGCAGTCATTTCGCGCAATAAATTCTTTAGGGGGATTCTGTCGCTGCCTTTTATGTCAAAGGCGCGCGCGATTTCTCGTTTGCCTATTTTACCCGATTGTTCGGAAACAAATTTTAAGATATCATCACGGCTTGGTATATGCGCCATATTATTTCTTGGGCGCCGTTTTCTTTTTAGCGGCGGGCTTCTTTTTAGCGGCGGGCTTCTTTTTTGCCGCAGGCTTTTTCTTGGGCGCAGGTTTTTTCTTTGTGCCTTTGGCTTTTCGTGCCGCGATAAGTTCCATCGCGCGGGTTATTGTCATATCTTCGGGGTTTTCGTCTTTGGGAACGGACGCATTGATTTTATCGTGTTTGACATAAGGTCCAAAGCGTCCGTTTAAGATACGGATAGGTTTTTTATCATCGGGGTGTTCGCCCAGTTCTTTGATGACGCTTTGCGATGTCGCATTGCGCCCCCGCTTTGGTTTATTGGCAAGCACGGTGACGGCACGATTGACGCCAATCTCAAACACTTCATCCACTTCTTCTAGGCTGGCAGTGCTTTTGCCACTGCTCAGATAAGGTCCATAGCGACCAATAGTGGCGGTAATGTCTTCGCCTGTTTCGGGGTGAACACCCACGACACGCGGCAAGGCTAATAATTGCAAACCATAATCTAGGGTCATCTCGGCGGGGGTTTTGCCTTTTGGTATGCTGGCACGAGGGGGTGTGTCTTCGCCTTTGACCGCCTCGCCTAATTGTATGTAAGCCCCGAAGCGCCCTTGTTTGATATGCACATCTTTATCTGTTGCGGGGTCTTTGCCTAGAATGCGTTCTATGTCGTTATCGGTGTCGCCATCGCCAGCAAAGGGGCGGGTGAAAGCGCAATCGGGATAGAGGGTGCAACCAACAAAAGCCCCATAGCGACCGGTTTTTAGGCTCAACTGACCCTCATCGCATTGCGGACACTTGCGCGGATCACTGCCATCGCCAGCATCTTTGAATATATGCTTCCCCATGACATCGTTCATGCGGTCTAATATCTGGGTGTTGCGGATTTCTAGTGTGGTCTCTACGTTTTTGTGGAATTTATCCCAGAATTTCGCCAGCACTTCTTTATAGCCCAAAGTGCCTTCGGCGACTTTATCTAGGTCGCTTTCTAGGTTTGCCGTGAAGTCGTATTCTACATAGCGGCTGAAAAAACTTTCTAAAAAGGCGACCACTAAACGCCCCTTATCTTCGGGGACGAAACGTTTGCCATCCATGCGGACATAATCGCGCGCCCGCAATACTGATAATATCCCCGCATAGGTGGAGGGGCGACCAATGCCTAACTCTTCCATTTTTTTCACGAGGCTGGCTTCGTTATAGCGCGGTGGTGGTGCGGTAAAATGTTGTTCGGGCGAGACTTTTTCCACCTGTAAGATTTCCCCTTCGCCGAGTTGGGGTAGGGTGATTTCTTTATCGTCATCGGATTTTTTGTCGTCTTCGCCTTCTTTATAGAGTTTCAAGAAGCCTGCGAAAGTAATGACCGTGCCGCTCGCCCGAAATCCTGTTTGCCCATCATCTGAAGAAATAATGATGGTGGTGCGTTGCACTTGGGCATTTTTCATTTGCGAAGCGATGGTGCGTTTCCATATCAGTTCATAAAGTTTTGCCCCGTCTTCACTGAGCGAGCGCCCGATATGTTGGGGTGTCGTGTGTGGGTCTGTGGGACGCACCGCTTCGTGTGCTTCTTGGGCATTTAGCGATTTCTTTTTATATTGGCGTGGTGTGGCGGGTAGATAGTCATCGCCGAAATCATTAGCTATCGCATCACGAATGGAATCTATCGCTTCGGGTATGATGTCTAGCCCATCGGTACGCATATAGGTTATGTGCCCGTCTTCATAAAGTCTTTGCGCGACACTCATTGTGCGATTGGCAGTGAAGTTTAACTTACGAGAGGCTTCTTGTTGCAAAGTAGAAGTCGTGAAAGGGGGGGCTGGCTGCCTTTGTTCGGGCTTGCTCTCTACTTTTTCAACATGGAAAGAACTTTGATTGATAACCGCTTCGGCTTCTTTGGCGAGGGCTTCATTGTTTAATGTGAAGCGGTCTGCTTTGTCGCCCTTCCATTTTGCGAACCGTGCCGTGAATTGCGATTTATTATCGGCATTGAATTGCGTATCCACCGACCAATATTCTTGCGGGATAAATTGTTCTATTTCTATTTCGCGCTGGCAGATTAACCGCAAGGCGACAGATTGCACACGCCCCGCCGAACGAGCCCCCGGCAGTTTGCGCCACAAAACAGGCGATAGGTTAAAGCCAACAAGATAATCTAAGGCGCGGCGTGCCAAATACGCATCAACTAATTTACCATCTATTTGGCGGGGATTATCCATCGCCTCCAATATAGATTTTTTGGTGATAGCATTGAAAACAACACGGCACACATCTTTACCCGCCAGCAATTTACTATTTTGTAAAACTTCTAGCACATGCCAACTTATGGCTTCGCCTTCTCTGTCGGGGTCTGTGGCAAGCACCAGCCTATCGGCTTTCTTCATGGCTTGTTTGATTTCGCGCATATCGCGGCGTTCTTCCCACTCCATTTGGAAGTCCTGCTCTGTATCCACAGAACCATCACGTTCTGGTAGATCACGCACATGACCAAATGAGGCAAGCACAATCGCATTATCTACGCCCAGATAATTATTTATTGTCTTCGCTTTCGCGGGTGATTCAACTATGACGACATCCATTGCCTATTTCCTGCCTATTCCTTTGCTTATTCATTTTTCGTATTTTGCGGGCTAGATATGCCCAAGAGGGGGGCTTGTGTCAAACCCCCTTATAGCGGGGAACTTAAAATATGCCGAATAATGGCGGAAGTCTTGCGAATTCGCGCTAATCTAAAAGGCTGATTTTACCCCCCGCCTCTTGTGTTAGTCGCCCTGCGAGTTCCAATTCTATCAATATCAGATGCACAGATGCTATGGGCAGACCACTTATTTCTATCAGTTCATCTATCATTATCGGCACAGCATTTAAGAGGGTGTGCAAATGTTTTCGGTCGGGGTCTGTCACTTGCGGCGGGTTCGGTTTTGCCAGAGGCGGTATTTGGGCTTGCGCTTCTAATGTATGGTGAAGCAATGGCTCCATCACTTCCAGCACATCATCTGCCGATTCCACCAGCGAGGCGCCTTCTCTTATGAGGTTATTGCTACCCTGACAGCGCACATCTAGGGGGGAGCCGGGTACTGCCATAACCTCCCGCCCTTGCTCTGCCGCCAGACGCGCCGTGATTAAGGAACCAGATTTCCGTGCCGCCTCCGTCACCACGATACCCATCGCCAAACCAGATATAATACGATTGCGGCGCGGGAACTGCCGCGCTAGTGGTGCTGTGCCAAGCGGGTGCTCGGTTAAAATCAAACCTTGCTCTAGGATTTGTCTCTGGAGTTTTTCATTCTCTGGTGGATAATGGTGGTCTATGCCATTGGCAATAACGGCGATTGTGCCATTGTCTAAGCTTTGCGTGTGGGCGACACCATCTATGCCCCTTGCCAGACCAGATATGATGATGAAGTCTCTGGCACTAACACCCGCCGCTATCGCTTGCGTTAATTTGAGGGCGGCAGCCGACGCATTACGAGCCCCAACCATAGCAATGGCGGGTTTCTCTAGCAGGTGCAAATGTCCATAGGCTTCAATAACAGGCGGGGCATCGGGCAGGGACTGCAGCATTGTGGGATAACCCGCAGTGCCCCAAACCAAATAAGTGCCGTTGACCTCACGGGTGGCGGCAATCTCTTTTTTTACTTGCGCCGCACTAGCAGGTTTAAGCCCTCGTTTTCTGCCGCCTCGTTTAGCGAGTTCGGGCAGATGCACAAGCGCTTCTTGTGGCGAGCCATAAAGCATAAGCAGGCGCTGGAAAGTGACCGCCCCAATGCCGTCTGTTCTGGTCAGTTGAAGATAGGCGACTAAATCTTCTTCACGCAAAGCCTTTGGCATTATGCGAAGATTTTGGGTTCGCTACCATCGCGCAAGCGAGCGATGTTTTCGCGGTGTGCCCGAAAAATCAATGCCCCCATAACGATAGCGACATAGGCGCTGGTATATTCCCCCAATAAAAAGAGTAGCGGCAACACCAACACAATCATAGCTAGTGCCGCAAGTGATGACTTACGAGAGACGAGGGCGGCAACTATCCATGCCCCGATAGCGAAAAGTCCTGTAAGGGGCGAGAGTGCCAACATAACACCGACATAGACTGCCACGCCTTTACCGCCTTTGAAATTGAGCCAGACAGGAAATAAATGCCCGATAAGCACCGCCAGTGCCGCCAGAAACATACCGCTTTGACCGACCATATAATTGGCGATAGCAATAGCGGCGAAGCCTTTGCCGACATCTGCCAATAGGGTTAGCAGAGCCAAAAATTTACTGCCCGTGCGTAGCACATTTGTTGTGCCGATATTGCCAGAGCCGATGTCGCGAATATCGCCATGTCCGCCTAGTTTTGCAAATACATAACCGAAGGGGATAGACCCCAAGCCATAGCCAATCAGTATCACTAAAATAAGAGTGCCAAATTCAATCATTGTTCATTCCTCCCGAATTCATAATGCCACTATAGCCCGAATATAAAGCAAGTCTATAATGATTTTTAGACAGGCTCAAGCGAGATAACATTATCGCCCTTAGCGGCTTTGTCTTTGGCGGCTTTGTGGGCTTCAATGATTGTCACCAAAATCGCTTGGCGCAAGGCGACACCTGCCTCCACTTGTTCGCTAATCAGGCTGCGGGTGGGGTGGTCGGCAATGGTGCTGGCAATCTCCACCCCCCGATTCATCGGGCCTGGGTGCATAATCAACGCCTCTGGTTTGGCATAGGATAATTTTTCCTCGTCTAGCCCATAGTGCGTGAAATACTCTTCTGCGGAAGGCATAAGCGATTGCGCCATACGTTCCTTTTGTAAGCGTAATGCCATAATAATATCACACTCCGCCAAACCCGCTTTCATATCGGTGAAAGTAGTAACGCCTATTGTTTCTATATTTTCTGGCAGAAGCGATGCTGGCGCAATAACATTTACCTGCGCCCCCAATAAAGTTAGCAATAATATATTGGATCGTGCCACCCTAGAATGGGCGATGTCCCCACATATCGCAATGCGTAAATTATCCAGTTTGGATAAGTGGCGGCGCATCACCATCGCATCTAACAGGGCTTGTGTCGGGTGCTCGTTCGTGCCATCGCCCGCATTGATAACCGCACACGCAACTTTCTCATCTAATTTTTTAACGCCGCCGCTTTCGCTATGGCGCACCACCAATAAATCAGGGTGCATGGCATTTAAGGTAGAGACGGTGTCTTGCAATGTCTCGCCCTTGCTGATGGAAGAAGTTGTGACATCCATACCCACAACATCGGCGCCCAATCTTTTTCCCGCTAGTTCAAAAGAGGTCAGGGTGCGGGTGGAATTCTCAAAGAATAAATTTACCTGTGTATAGCCATTTAGGATGTCGCTTTTTTTATCGCCTTGTCTATTTTTTTCAAAATAAATATCGGCGAGGTCAAAAAGTCTGTGAATGTCTGGAATATCTGCGGGGGAAAACTGGTCAATCCCCAGCAAGCCATTTTGTAAGAAAGAGGCTCTGGGGGAACGAAAATCATGCAGATTAGAGTCCCTATCCATAAAATCAATGCCTACACTATTTGTTATATTTTGGAAAGGATTTTATTTTTTATTAAGCGCATCTAATGCGCCCTCACTTATTAAGTGCGTCCAGCGCCCTCACTTATTAAGTGCGTCCAGCGCCCTCACTTATTAAGTGCGTCCAGCGCACCCTGAAGAATAAAGGCTGCCGCCATTTTATCTATGACTTGGGCACGGCGGCGGCGGCTAACATCGGCTTCCAATAAGGTGCGCTCCACAGCGACAGAGGATAATCGCTCATCCCATAATAATATCGGCAAGGCAAAGCGATTATGGTGGGAAAGATTGCGAACATAGGCGCGGGTTGCTTGCACTCTTGTGCCAGAGGAGGCGTCCATATTGAGGGGAAGCCCACAGACCAAGCCTTTAATCTCGTGCAAATCTATCAGGTCGCATAGGGCATCGGCATCGTGCCCGAATTTACCACGTGGATATGTCTCAAAAGGTGTGGCAATCGTTGCATCGGTATCGGATAGAGCCAGCCCCAATGTTTTGCTCCCTAAATCTAGCCCTAGCAGTCGCCCTGCTGATAAGGTTCCCGCGAAATCGTTTAAAGAATCGGTATATGCCATAATTCTTATATAGCATTTGCGCCCATCTTTTGCTAATAGACTAGCCGATGTCAGAGGATAAAAAAGTTGATACAGATTTGGTGCGCCGCATTGCGGGTCTGGCACGGATTGCTGTGGCGGAAGAGAAACTACCGCAACTAGCGGCAGAGATTTCCGTGATATTGGGATTCATAGAGCAATTATCCGAGGTGGATGTAGAGGGGGTTGCGCCACTCACTTCTGCGGTGGATATGGATTTGCGACAAAGAACAGATGAGGTAACCGATGGTGGTTATCCGCAAGATATATTGGCGAATGCCCCCACCCGTGATGAGGATTATTTTGCTGTGCCGAAGGTGATAGAATAGATGTCGGATTTAACGAAAATATCGCTTTCGCAGGCGCGTGATGGATTATTGGCGAAGGACTTTTCCGCAAAGGAGCTAGCGGCGGCGCATATCAAAATGATAGAAGCGTCTGGGGCATTGAATGCGTATGTTTGCGCCACACCCGCTATCGCCCTCGCCCAAGCAGAGGAAAGCGACAAGCGATTACAGACAGGCGATGCCCGCCCCTTAGAGGGTTTGCCTCTGGGGGTGAAAGATTTATTCTGTGTGAAGGGGGTGGCATCGACCGCTTGCTCCAAAATACTAGAGGGCTTTACGCCTTCCTATGAAAGCACTTGCACCGCGCAATTATGGAATGCGGGGGCTGTGCTATTAGGCAAACTCAATAATGATGAATTCGCTATGGGTTCCTCTAACGAGACCTCCGTTTATGGGACGGTGGTTAATCCCTATCGGGGCGCAGGAGATGTGCCATTGGTGGCGGGGGGTTCTTCTGGTGGCTCGTCTTGTGCGGTGGCGGCAAATCTGGCATTGGCGGCAACGGGGACTGATACAGGCGGCTCTATTCGCCAGCCTGCGTCTTTCACAGGCACATTGGGGCTGAAGCCAACTTATGGGCGATGTTCACGCTGGGGGATAATCGCCTTCGCCTCCTCGCTAGATCAAGCGGGGGTGATAACCCGCTCGGTGCGTGATGCGGCGATGATGTTGCAACAAATGGCGGGGTTTGATTCTAAAGATAGCACCTCGTGCGATATAGCAGTGCCCGATTACGAAGCAGCACTGACAGGCGATATTAAGGGTTTGCGTGTGGGTATCCCTAAAGAATATCGCGTGGATAATATGCCGTCTGAAATAGAAAAACTATGGCAACAAGGCGAGCAATGGTTGCGTGATGCGGGGGCAGAACCTGTGGAGGTTAGTCTGCCGCATACAAAATATGCGCTACCCGCTTATTATATTATTGCGCCCGCAGAGGCTTCCTCTAACCTCGCCCGTTATGATGGGGTGCGTTATGGTATCCGTGCCGAAGGTAAAAACATAGACGATATGTATGCACAAACGCGTGCCGCTGGTTTTGGTGATGAAGTTGTGCGGCGCATTATGATTGGCACTTATGTTTTATCGGCGGGGTATTATGATGCCTATTATTTGAAAGCCCTAAAAGTGCGTCGCCTGATAGCGCAAGATTTCACGAAGGCTTATGAGAAATGCGATGTTTTATTAACACCGACAGCGCCGTCTTCTGCCTTTGCTATTGGCGATAAGATAGACGACCCGCTTGCGATGTATAGCAACGATATATTCACCGTGCCGACTAATATGGCGGGGCTTCCTGCTGTGTCTGTGCCGTCTGGGGTTGATGGTCATGGTCTGCCGCTTGGTCTGCAGCTTATCGGACAGGCGTTTAAGGAAGATGAGTTGCTACGGGTGGCGAGCGTATTGGAAACGGCAGCAGATTTTTCTCATAAGCCGCAACAATGGTGGGTATCATGAGCGATAACTTGAACTCTAACTTGATTGGGGACTGGGAAATTGTCGTGGGGCTGGAGGTGCATGCGCAAATATTGAGCAAGGCGAAATTATTTTCGGGCGCATCAACAAAGTTCGGGGCAGAGCCGAATAGCCAAGTATCGCTGGTTGATGCGGCGATGCCCGGTATGTTGCCGACCATAAACGAAAAATGCGTAGAGCAAGCCGTGCGCACAGGGCTAGGCTTGAAAGCGAAAATCAATTTGGTGTCCATCTTTGACCGCAAGAATTATTTCTACCCTGATTTACCGCAAGGCTATCAGATTTCGCAGTTCCAGCACCCGATAGTGGGCGAGGGCATAATAGAGATAGACCTAGATAATGACGAGACGAAACTCATCCGCATAGAGCGTCTGCATTTGGAACAAGATGCGGGTAAGTCTTTGCACGACCAAGACCCGAATATGAGTTTTGTGGATCTCAATCGTTCAGGTGTGGCGTTGATGGAGATTGTCTCGCACCCCGATATGCGCTCGGCGGCGCAAGCCCAAGCCTATGTGCGTAAAATCCGTGCGATAGTGCGGGCATTAGGCACTTGCGATGGCAATATGGAACGCGGCTCTATGCGTGCCGATGTTAATGTGTCGGTGCGTAAAGTGGGCGACCCACTCGGCACAAGGTGCGAGATTAAAAATGTGAACTCCATCAAATTTATCGGGCAAGCGATAGAACACGAAGCAAGGCGACAAATAGATGTGATAGAAGATGGTGGCACAATCAGACAAGAGACGCGTTTGTTTGAACCAAAGCAAGGTATCACCCGCACGATGCGCTCTAAAGAAGAAGCGCATGATTATCGCTATTTCCCCGACCCCGATTTATTGCCGCTCAGTTTTACGCAAAAATATGTCGATGACATCGCCGCAACTTTGCCCGAACTACCAGATGAAAAGAAGGCGCGGTTTATGGGCGACTATGGCTTGTCGGCTTACGATGCCGGGGTGCTGGTTTCCGAAAAAGAAAATGCCGCCTTCTTTGAAGTCGCCACAAAAGGACAAAGCAAACTAGGGGATATTAAAGTCGTGGCTAATCTGGTTATCGGTAGTGTCTTCGCCGCCCTCAACAAAGCCGATATGGGCATTGACGACAGCCCCGTCTCCGCCGCACAAGTGGGGGCGCTGGCAGGGCTCATCATTGACGACACAATATCAGGGCGCATCGCGAAGGAAGTTTTTGATCTTATGTTTGAGGCAGGCGAACATCAAGGACAAGACCCCGCCATCATCGTGGAAGCAAAAGGGCTCGTGCAAGTGACAGATATGGGCGCCATAGAAAAAGTCGTAGATGAAGTCATAGCAGGCAACCCCGATAAAGTGGAACAAGCAAAAGCCAAACCAAAACTGGCGGGCTGGTTCGTCGGGCAAGTGATGCAAGCCACAGGCGGCAAAGCCAACCCGCAAAGCGTCAATGAATTAGTACTAAAAAAACTAGGGTTA
>JAAOIL010000160.1 GCA_015163825.1 Alphaproteobacteria bacterium
AATCCTATCAGCAGCATAACAATGCCAATCCTTATGGTGTGGTGTGCCACAAAAGAAAGGGGAGAAGAAGAAAAAGGGGCGGTTAATGTCATAATCAAATCCTATTCGCTTGAGAGTGTTAATTGAGGTGTTAATATCGCTTTTATTATGGGGCATTATAAGGTGAATCATAAAAAGGGAAAGATATTTAATTTGTTTTCTTTTGCGCCTTTTACCCAAAATCCCTCTCATTGAAAAAAACCCTTTTATTGGAAAAATCTTTGTGCCGCAAAGCCGAGTGTTGGCACATAGCGGCGCAGATGGTGCCACTGTTTTTTATCCATACCCCCCAGCGCATAAGGCATAAGCCCCAATGTCTGTGCCGTCCTCGCCATGGCTATCAGTCGTGCCGCGCCCAGATTTGGCGTTTGGGGGTGGTGGGGCGTTGTAAATATGGGGGAGATGAGAACGGCACCATATCCCGCCTGTGCCGCTTTATGGAGGGCGGCGACACTATGGGCGGCAACACTATAGGCATTATGGCTTGTATTATAAATGCCCATAAGGGCTTCGGGGCTATGTCTGCGTCTCCCTAATCTTTGTGCCAGATGAGGAGCGCCCCCTATAAATAGAGTGAGTTGCAAACGCTTACACTCTTTACTAATAGCCATAGCAAGGCGGGCACGTTGGGGGTGATTATAATCACGCAATAAAAACCCGGCTTGCGGATATGTATGCGCCAGCCGCTTTAGGGGGGTGTGCCAATCGGGATTATTTTCTATATCGCTTATCATCAGTGCCGTCGGCCAATAGGGGCTTTGCTTATCGGGGCGGTGGTGGTTCATATTTTCGTTCTCACTTATTTTATGATACATTATATCTATGATGCCTGATAATGCCCACGATATAAAGACTGCTTATCAAAAAATATGTGCTGAAATAAGTGCACCGCCAGAGGCTACACTAGAGGCTAAACTAGAGGCTAAACTAGAGGCTAAACCTATAACATTGCTGGCGGTATCCAAGCAGGTAGCGGCCGCCCAAGTGCGGGTGCTGTTAGAGTGCGGTCATCGCCATTTTGGTGAAAACAGAGTGCAGGAGGCGGTGCAAAAATGGACACCCCTCAAAGCAGACTATCCCGCTATAGAACTTCATCTCATCGGGGCCTTACAGAGCAATAAGGTTAAAGAGGCGGCTGCCCTTTTTGATGTCATAGAAACACTGGACCGCCCGCGCCTTGCGGCAGCACTGGCACGATTGCGTGATAGTGGCGTGGCTTTGCCGCGTCTATTCGTGCAAGTCAATACGGGCAATGAAGCGCAAAAAGCCGGGGTCGCCCTCAATGAGGCGGGGGCTTTTATAGAGCAATGCCGCCATGATTATGGTTTGACCATAGAGGGTTTAATGTGTTTGCCGCCTTATGATACCCCGCCGGCACCGCACTTTATGCAATTGGCGACGTTGGCACAGGCGCATAATATCGCGCATTTGAGTATGGGTATGAGCGGTGATTATGGCATAGCGATTGCCTGTGGTGCCGATATTATCCGCATTGGCACGGCTCTCTTTGGAAGTCGGTAGGGTTGGCGCTCGTTAAGTAATATGAATAAAACTATTTTTTGTGGCGCGCGCGATAATATCTGCCATAATTGTGCGGCTTACGCCAACACAGCCTTCGGTTGGTTTTGTGTCTTTGGGTGCCAGATGTAGAAAAATAGCACTGCCTGCGCCTTTTATAATGGGCGCATCATTATAGCCGAGTTCAAAAAACAGATTATATAAATGATCTTGTCGCCATAAAGTCTCATAACGATAGGGATAGCGTGATAGACGAGACAAAGATATGGCTTGATTATAATGCCTATCATCGGGGTCATCTGCCCAGCCGCATTGGGGGGTGATGGCTTCTATCGGCAGGGGGCTTATCGGGTGGGCTTCGCGGTCGGGGCGATACCACAGGCGGCGCAAGGCGAAACTGCCAAGGGGGGTGGCTCTATCGCCCTCGCCCTTGTGTTTGGTGCTGCCCGCCGCCCCGATAACACAAGCATTGCCCGCTCCTATTTCTCTGGCTGACATTTGCCCCAAAGATATCTGCGCCCGATAGTCTTTGGCTTTGGGGGTGACTTTGGCGGTGGCTTTGGCGGTGACTTTGGTGGTGGCGGCTGTGGTGATATAAATATCCATTTCCTATCACTAAGCGATTTTATACGGAATGAAAATAGTTTATGATAAAAATATGCAAACACATTCCATTTTATTGATAAGTGATAATCAAATTCTGGCAGATTTATTGGCGGCGCAATTTTCGGCGCATACCGAAATGAATCTGGTGCATATTATGTCTTTCAATAAAGCGGCGGCAAAAGCAGATGACACGCCTTATAAAACTGCCGATGCGATATTATTTGATACGGCAAATGGCACACTCCTTTCCCCTTCTTTTATAGGGGCGCATGATATTTGTATTGGCATTATTGATAGTGATGAGGAAGAAGCCTATCTTGCCTCTCCCGACAATATGCCTTTCACGGATATTATTGTGCGCCCTGTGCGCTTTGGGGTTTTACTGGCACGATTGCGTCTGGCGTTGCGGCGGCGCGAGGCAAAGGCGGGTGGTGATATCGTCCATAAATTAGGGGCGTATGCCTTCCGCCCCCATGCCAAAACATTAGAGGCTGAGGCGGGGCAAAAAATAAAACTGACCGAGAAGGAAGTGGATATTTTACAATTTTTATTGGCGGCGCAGAGCACTTACCCTGATGGCGTTGTGTCGCGGGCGACTTTATTGAACGAGGTTTGGGGCTATCAAGAGGGTATTAGCACCCATACATTAGAGACGCATATTTATCGTTTGCGCCTCAAAATTGGTGCCGAACTTTTGATGACACAAGCGGGTGGCTATCGCCTTAATGTTTTACCCATAAAATGAAATAGACAAAATGCCATAGACAAAATGACATAGACAAAATGACATAGACAAAAAGAGTATGCCTTGTTAGTCTTATTTTATGCCCATTATGGATTACACTTTTGATATTACCACTTTTGGCACAAAGCGCGGGGGCTTTATTTGCACACCAGAGGCATGGTCGCCCAATGTTCGTGCAGCGCATGAAAAACCCTCCCCGACTTCGGCACATTTGGGGCTGGAATTATTAGCGGTGGATATACAAGCCGGGCTTGTTGAAATGGTCTTTCATGCCAGCGAAAATCTTTGCAATAAATGGGGTGGTATTCAAGGCGGTAATGTGGCGGCAATGCTAGATGATGCGATGGCATTGGCGATTGGCTTGACCCTAGATTGGGGGCAAATCAGCCCGACATTAGAACTGAAAGTGTCTATGATGGCACCGGCACGACCCGGCAAAATCTATGCGCGTGGGCGGGTGGTGCGGCGCGGTAAATCTGTCGGCTTTGTGGCGGGCGAACTTTATAGCGAAGCGGGGGTGGTGCTGGCTACGGGCACATCAACTGCCAATTTTGTCACGCTCAAAAAGAAGTCTTAACACCAAATGAATATGACTGATTACACAAAAGAGATGACGCAAGAAATAGAGGCTGCACTTTACCCCCTAGAAAAAAGCACACCAAAAATGATAGCGCAAGACGAGGGGGCATTGCCCGCTTATTATGATGTCAGTGGGTTAGCCGCCGCCAGTATGGGGGCGGCGGTGCGCGGGGCGCTTATGTTCAACAATAGCGCGCTAAAAGAATTTGCGCTTTCACGGCGTCTGGCAGCGCATTGGTTTGATTTCACTTGTCTGCCGCTCCCCATAGAGGAGGGATATGAGGCGTGGGATATCCCCCCATTATGGGATACGATTGCCGGTCTGTATGAAACTAAAACTGGTTGGATACGTTTGCACACCAATGCCCCCGCTCATCGCCGTGCGGCATTATCGGTATTAAAATTTGACTCTATAAAAGAACCCAAAAAAGATGATGTAAAAAAAGCCGTCGCACAATGGCGCGCACTTGATTTAGAAACAGCGATTATTGCGGCGGGGGGTTGTGCGGCACAAATGCATGATAGCCAAACGTGGGGCGCACACCCACAAGGGCAAGCGGTGGCGCAAGAGCCATTAATAGCATGGAAAAAAGAGGCACAAAAAGAAAGTGAAACAAAACCTTTTTCCTCCAACCGCAAACGTTTGCGTGTTCTAGATTGCACGCGCATTTTAGCGGGGCCGATATGCACACGTTTTTTGGGGGGTGTTGGGTTAGATGTTTTGCGTATAGATGCCCCCACTTGGCAAGAGCCAAGCCTTGAACACGAAGTCACGCGCGGCAAAAGATGTGCGACGTTAGACTTAAAAGAAGCGGCGGGGCGGGCGCAGTTTTTGGAATTATTGCGCGGGGCAGATGTTTTTGTGCATGGGTTGCGCCCCGCGGCATTTGCGGCTTTGGGTTTGGATGATGGGGTGCG
>JAAOIL010000018.1 GCA_015163825.1 Alphaproteobacteria bacterium
CCAAACAGGCGGCGAAACAGGTTTGGCAGGCGAAAGGCGACCACAAAAATATCTGCCGCCGCCGATGCCCCCAAGACTTGCGCCAATAACACATCACGGACAAAGCCTGTTATACGACTGGCGAATGTGGCACCACTGACCGATACCATTGCCGATAAAAAAGAATACCGCATCACGCTCTTATACCCTTTTTTGGGGCAACACTCTTTTTTGGGGCGGCGCGGGTTTTAGGGGCGGGGCGGGTTTTAGGGGCGACACTTTTTATTTTACGATGGCTGCGTTTGTGTTCTGCCTCATCAATAACACGATTGAGGGTGCGGGTGATATGTGCCATACGCAGCGGCGCTGTGATTTTAGCACCACTGACATCTTGCACATAAAAGACATCAACGGCGCGTTCGCCAAACGTGGCAATCCGTGCGGCAATAATCGTCACATTAAGGGTGAATAATGTTTGCGCACACGCATAGAGCAAAGCAGGGCGATCAAGGGCGCTGACTTCTATCACGCTCGCCTCGTCTGAGATATTATTATAAAGACGCACATGGGCGGCGCCATCAAAGGCATCTAGTTTTTTGCCACGCCTAAGATTGGCGGTGGGGATTTTTTGCGGCGCCTTATCTCTTTTATTCATAAGGTTATTATGGCTCAGCATAGATTTTATATTCTTTTTGAGCTCACGCTTTTGGGGCGGCTGTAATGCTGCCCCGATTATTTCTCTGCTTGCGCTGGTCTCGCTAGAGCGGGCTGTCGTGCCTGTTATTTGTCTATCATCGCGATAATGGACATAAAGTGTATCCACTGCCACCCCATCACTGGTGGTCATAATGCGGGATTCAAATATAGTAAGCCCCGCCGCAGCACACGCCCCCGATAATTGTGCAAATAAACCCGCATGGTCTGGCCCGATAAATGTGAGACAAGAATAATTATGCGTCGGCTCATCTATAATATCTATGACGCTATCATTATTGGCACGACTAGGACTAGCAGAGAATTTGCGCAATAAATTACGATGATATAAATGCGTGTCGGTGCTAAAGGTTAGCCAATAATGGGGTTGGAAACGTTGCATATAAGCAGCGATTTCTTTTTGTGATTTTTTTGTTTTATTCTTCTTCCCTATCGCACTGACAAATGCTGCTTGCGCTTCTAGCACGCGCAAATGGCGCGGTGGCACAAACCCATCACCCGCCAGCACACTTTCTGCCTCGCCATATAATGTGTGCAATAAACTAGCCTTCCAAGGGTTCCACACCCCCGGTCCCACCGCTTGAATATCCACTTGTGTGAGCACAAATAAATGTTGCAAGCGTTCGCGCGTTTGCACCCGTGCTGTAAAATCTTCAATCGTGCGGCGGTCAGATAAATCACGCCTTTGGGCAACATCACTCATCAATAAATGCTCGCGCACCAGCCAAACAATTAAATTTGTTTCTTCTTTTGAAAACCCAAATCGCGGGCTAAGTTTTTGGGCAATCCGCGCCCCGGCTTTTGAATGGTCTTCAAGGCGCCCTTTGGCAATGTCATGCATTAAAACCGCAAAATATAACAGACGGCGATTAACTTGCTTGCTCTTTAATAAATCAAATGCCAAAATTTCGGCGGCTTCTTCTTTTTTAGTTTTATTTTTTTCCATATCATTTAATAAACCAATGGCGCGTAATAAATGCTCATCGGCTGTGTAATGGTGATACATATTAAACTGCATCAAAGCGACAATACGCCCAAAAGACGGAATAAAACGCCCCAACACCCCCACCTCATTCATACGGCGCAAAGTGCGTTCAGGCGTTTTGCGTGATGTCAAAATAGACATAAAATACTGATTGGCAGTTTCATCTTGGCGCAATTGCCCATCAACTAAGGCAAGTTGGCGGGTCATAGCGCGCATTGTATAGGGATGAATATCCAGCGCGTGGGTATCTGCCAAATAAAAAACCCTGATAAAATTGACCGGATCACGGCTGAAACAATCTTTGCGTGCCATCGCTAAACGCCCCGCCGCAATGGTAAAGCCTTGCACTTGTTTTTGACGACGAAACAAAGAGGGCAACCGCGCGCGTGATTTATTTTGCGATTCTTCCAATGCCGCACAAAAAATCGCGGTTAAATCACCAATGGTTTTAACCACCAAAAAATAACGGCGCATAAATTGTTCCACAGGTTTCATACCTTCTTGTCTGGAAATAGGAACTTTATGAGAAGCCGCCTTTGTCATACGCACAGCGAGCATTTTTTGCACATCAAAACTCAGCCGCTCCTGTGCGCGCCCGGCAATAAAATGTAAATGACACCGCACCTCCCATAAAAACGCATCGCAACGGCGAAAATCGCGCAGCTCTTCAAGGGTGAGCACTTTCAAATGCACCAGTTCATCTAAATCATCAATCTGATAACTATAACGCGCAATCCAAAAAAGTGTGTTGAGATCGCGCAATCCCCCCTTGCCTTCTTTTAAGTCGGGCTCCACCAAATAACGCGAGCGCCCCGCTTGCCTATGGCGCACATCGCGTTCATCTAATTTGGCAGAAACAAACGCGCGTGTTGTGCCCGCCATAATTTTATCACGATAAGCGCTGCGCCATGTGTCATATAAATCTGGCGCCCCCCATAAAAGGCGGCTCTCTAAAAGGGCAGTGCGGATTGTCATATCATCACGCGCCGCACGCAAAGCTTCTGGTATGGTGCGGGTCGCATGCCCGACCTTCAGCCCCATATCCCACAACATATAGAGAATATATTCTACAAATTGTTCGCAAGTAGGGTTGCGTTTATAGGGTAGCAAAAACATCAAATCAACATCAGAGGCGGGTGCCAAGCGTGCCCGCCCATAACCGCCAACGGCTAGCACCGCTACTTTTTCCGCATCGGTGGGGTTGGCAAGAT
This sequence comes from Alphaproteobacteria bacterium, assembly GCA_015163825.1. Taxonomy (GTDB): domain Bacteria; phylum Pseudomonadota; class Alphaproteobacteria; order RS24; family RS24; genus JAAOIL01. Next base: position 2,890 of record JAAOIL010000018.1, read on the forward strand.
AGAGCACATGGGCACAAGTGAAATCTGCCAGCACATATAATATGTCATCCATTAAAGCGGCGATGGCTTCGGCACATTTGGCACCCCGCAAACGCCGCGCCTCTAAACCTTCGCGAATAAGAGTGCATTCATCACCATAAACAGATTTAAGATATGCTAAGGCTTCATTGCGCAAAGTATCGGGACGCACAGTATCGGCTTTTTGGGCGGCTGCCAAATCTTTTA
>JAAOIL010000161.1 GCA_015163825.1 Alphaproteobacteria bacterium
ACGCAAATCGCAAATTGGGTCGGGCGATAGGTCAGAGCGCATTCGCACATATAATTTTCCGCAAGGGCGGGTGAGCGACCACCGCATCAATATCACTTTGCATAAACTTGATAAAATTCTAGCGGGTGATGGCTTGGGGGAGCTGGTGGATACATTGGTGCGCGAAGATGAAAGCCGCAGGCTTGCCGCCACTGATGATGAATAGTGATGATGAATAATCATGGCGACCTTATATACGATACAGCAAGATTTGCGCGACACTTTAACGGCGCTTGATGCGCGCCTATTGGTGGCGGCGGCTTGTGATATGACGCAAGAAGAAGCGATTATAAATGCCAAAACACTTTTGACCCCACCACAAATACAGCAAATAAAAGCGTGGCAAGATTTGCGTTTGGCGGGTATGCCGATATCGCGTATTTTGGGAACGCGTGAATTTTATGGGTTGGCGTTTCAAATATCATCTGCCGTGTTAGACCCGCGCCCCGATAGTGAATTAATTGTAGAAACGGCTCTTGCTTTTTATAAAAATAAAACCGCCCACTTTCTTGATATTGGCACAGGCTCCGGATGTTTGGCGATTGCTTTATTGCATTGTAACAAAAACCTCACAGGCGTAGGGGTTGATGTCAGTCGCCAAGCTTTGCGACAAGCGCGTATAAATGCCACAAATTTGGGGGTGGGGGCGCGTCTGGCATTGCGGCATAATCATTGGCTAGAGGGTTTGGCGCCGCACAAATATGATTTTATCATTTCAAACCCCCCCTATATTACCACCACCGATATTGATGGATTGGCGATTGATGTCCGCGATCATGACCCGCTTTTGGCACTTGATGGCGGGGTTGATGGGCTGGATGCTTATCGGGCGATATTAGCTTGCGCCGCCGCTTATCTGCGTGAGGGCGGGCATATTATTTTGGAAATCGGTAGCGATTCTAATGCCGCCCAGGGGGTTAAGAATTTACTAACACAAGGCGGTTTGCGTGATATTCAGCAGAAAAAAGATTTAAGCGGGGTCGTGCGTGTGCTTATCGGCACTTATAATAATGACTAAAATTCAAAAAAAGGGGTTTTATTATTTGATTTTTTATGTATAGTCACCCCATCGTTTGCGCGTTAGAAAATAACGTGTGCCGATACCACCCAAATCATTCGCTAAAATTAGTCATAAGACATATGGCGCAGGTGAACAATAACAGCGTAAAATAAATCGCATAACTGAATTGGAATATATCATGATGAAACGTTCAAGAGGACGCGGGCGCAGACCGCAAAATTCGGCTAATCGCTCTTATGACAGCAATGGTCCCGATGTGCGGGTGCGTGGCACAGCCTCGCAAGTTTATGAAAAATATCAAAACCTAACGCGTGATGCAACAACGAGTGGCGATCGCATTATGGCGGAAAATTATCAGCAACATGGCGAGCATTATTATCGTATTTTGATGAGCCAACAAGCGCAAATGGCTGAAGCCACATCTTCATCGCCTTCATCGCCTTCATCATCTGCTGCACCTGACGCGTCAAAGATTGAAAAACCAGCCGCCCCCGAAACAAAAAAAGCAGAAGCCAGCACCCCAGATGAGGGCAGTGTGCGTAGTGAAAGTGAAGAAGAAAAGAAACCGCGCCGTCGTGGTCCTTTACGCACAACAGCGTCTGTTAAAACGGACGTTAAAAAGAAACCTGCAAAAGTAGAAGCCGAATAGATTTATCGCGCCTCTTATTGAAGAGATGGTGTCGCATTACCCGCCGCCGAGAGCTGATTGATTTGTTGGGTAATCCGTGCTCGTGCTTCATTAAGGCGTTGGCGGTTTATCTTTGATAATTTGATATTGGCGGGGGCTGTAATGGTGCGGGGATTAACGGCTTTGCCATTGCGCAACACTTCATAATGCAAATGCGGACCAGTAACGCGCCCCGTTCTGCCGACATAAGCGATTGTTTGTGTTTGTTTCACGCGCGAGCCCTTGCGTAATCCTTTGGCAAATTTGTTGAGGTGGGCATAGGCGGTTGTAAAATTATTATTGTGGCGAATGCTAATATAATTGCCATAGCTGCCTTTTCTAGCAATCTCGGTAATCACGCCATCGCCGGCGGCATAAATGGGTGTGCCGATGGGGGCGGCGAAATCTAACCCAAGATGTTTGCGGGTATAGCCTTTTATCGGATCGCGCCGCAAACCAAAATTAGAGGATAATCGGGCGCCATCAATCGGGGTGCTCATCAATAGGCGTTGCACACTTGCGCCGTCATCATCGTAGAATCCGAAAGTGCCGTCGTTATGTTCGGTGCGCCAGAAGGCACGGCGATTACCACGATTGGTAAGGGCGGCAAATATAATATCGCCTTCTTCGGCAAAATTATCTGTGTCGTCAAAGCGTCTTGTGTAAAGCACTTCAAGGCGGTCGCCATTTCTTATGTCGCGCTGGAAATCTGTTGTGAAAGAGAACAAGCGCAACAATGCCACCACCGCCCCTGACGACATACCCCGCTTTCGCGCTGTTTCATAAAAACTGCTGGTGATGAGGGCATCTATAAAAAATTGCCGCTCGTGCAAAACCCGCTCGTGTTGGGTGGCAGTAAAATGATTAGAGCTCTGATTAGAGGCCTGATTAGAGAATTGGTCTGTGTTGGGGGTGCGCCGCACGATTATACGCAAGCGCGCATTTGCCAAAAAGTCAAAGCCCGCAAACACCTTCGTTGTTTCATCGGCATCGGCTTGCCATTCATAATAAAGGCGCACGGCTTTTTGTGCGGGCAAACGGCGCGGATTATAAACGGGGCGCAAAGCGTTTAGGGCTTCTTGTGCCTCACGCGCGGCGATGTCGTGGCGTGTCAATAAGGCGGCAAGGGTATCGCGCGATTTGAGATGCGTGGTGATAATGCGCCGATGTGTGGGCGGGGCTTGCCTCCACGCCGCCTCCATATAAGGGGGGGCAGGGGCGGGCTTGGCAGAAAGGCGCGGCGCACTCCACTCTGGTGTGGCAAGCCAAAAGGCAGCCCATATCCCCAGCACCAAAAGTCCCGCCACGCCACTAAAATAAAGTATCTTGTAAAATTTCATAAAGCGGCTTTGCCATAGTTTCCCTAATTTTTCAAGCCACTATGGAATTCGGAGCCTTTGCTTTTTTATAGACAAATGGAGAATATCTGCTAAAGTTCAACTATGAGTAATAGACTAAATGATATTATCCGCTTCTATGAATTGCTAGATATTTTAAAAAGCAAAGTGGGTGGGGTTCGCTATTTAAAAGATTGCGATGGACGTATGCAATGGGCGCAAAGAGGCGTTTATTTCTTTATGGAAGAATCTGAAAAACGCAGTGATAGCGGCAATGGTTTGCGGGTTGTTCGTGTTGGCACGCACGCTGTGAGTGCGGGTTCACAAACGACTTTATGGAAGCGTTTATCGCAACATAAAGGGGTTGCCAGCACTGGCGGTGGCAATCATCGCGGCTCGGTTTTTAGGAAATTGGTTGGCACAGCGATTTTGTCTAGCACAAATAGCGAATGTGAAACTTGGCATATTAAAAAAACTGCCTCGCGCGAGATAAGACAAGCAGAGCAGCCATTAGAGAAAAAAGTAAGTGGTGTGATGGGGGCAATGCCATTTCTCTGGGTGGCGATAGACGATCCCGCCAGCCGTGATAGTTTGCGGGGGTTTATA